>JABFRJ010000260.1 GCA_013141255.1 Hyphomicrobiaceae bacterium | reverse complement strand
CTTGAAAATCGTTGTCACAAACGTATAGAGAAACGTATTGTAAACGACGGCGTGGAAGATCGGGTCGCTCAGTAGCCGCGAAAAATTCTCAAAGCCAACGAAGTTACCGGGAACGCCAACCTTGGTGTCGGTCACAGACAACAAAATCCCTTTGATAAAGGGATAGGCGATAAAGAGCCCGAGCAACGCCAGCGTCGGCAGCAACATCAACAGCGCTAGATTGCCCTCGCTTTCCAGCGGACGCCATTTGGGCTTGGCGAATACAATATCGCCCGGTGCCGATGCTGTCGTGGCCATGAGTGCGGCCCCTCCCCATAATGCAATGTACTTAAGTGAAGCGTAAAGTTTCCGGGATTGCCGTCAGGCCGAAGCGCTAAAAGTGCGTCAGAGCGGCATCAAGAACCTATCCGGCAGGCCAACTTATTCGCCAATCCGCGCGGCCGATGGCAGGTATCAGAGCGGCACCGCTGGGGTGCCGCTCGACTGTTGTGTTGGAAGATCAATCCAGCTTTATGCGCCGTAGATCTTGACGAGTTCAGCATGTGTTGATGCGACTGCGTCTTCGGCTTTCGTGCCCTTCATGGCGGCCGCGAACATATTGCCGATGAGGTACTTCGACAGCACTTCGGCGGCTTTCGCGTTTGGCTCGCCCGGATGCCCAGGAGTTGCACCAAGCTTACCGGCAACAGCAAACGGCGCCATTACTGGATTTGCGGTCCAAACCTTATGCGACTCCCAACCGGTTGTGCCCGGTGTGTAGAAGCCCTGGCCGGTTTCAAACCACTGCTCATAGTTCGCTTTCGTATGGATGAACTTGAGCAGTTCCTTCGCTGCTTTCTGGTTCTTCGAATACGTCGGCATAACGTGGCTAGTATACGTGTGCATACCATACTGACCCTTCGGGCCAGCTGGCAGCGGACCGTGGAAGATGTCATCTTTCAACGGCTTGCCATCAGCAGTTTTATACTGGTCAGGCTTACGTGTGGTTTCGATGTAAATCGATCCACCGTTCAGCGTGGCGCAGATCGTACCAGCAAGGAAGGCGCGGTTGTTACCGGCGTCATCCCAAGCAAGTCCACCTTCATCGAACGACTCTTTCCAAGCCGACGCCATCCACTTGACGGCTTCGACGGTCTCTTTCGAATTCAACGAGACCTTGCCAGAAGCGTCGATTTCCGAACCGCCAAACGACCACAGCAGCGGATAAGCAAATGTGGGTGGATCGCCGAACGACTGACCGAACGACTGACCAATGGGCATTCCTTTGGCTTTCAGTTCTTTACCAGCAGCGCGATACTCGTCCCAGGTCTTGGGTGCGCCGTTCGGGAACAGTGATTTGCGATACGCCGTCATTGCGCCGATGATGGCCATCGGCATGGCGATGAACTTGCCACCCGACGTGCAGTTGCCCTTCGAGATACCGTAGAAACCGCCCTGATCCTTGCCAACTTCTTCGGCAACGTCGGAGAGATCAACAAGGCTCGCCTTATAAAGATGCGGGTTGTTGTTGAAGAGCATGATCAAATCAGGACCAGCGCCCGACTGAATGCTCGAGGTGATGCGCGGCTGCAAATCGTTGCCGTTAACGGTCTCATACTTGACCTTGATGCCGAGCGCTTTTTCAGCTTCGACCATCAATTTTTTGCGCATCAGTTCGTCGCACGCCGGAACAAAGTCGTTCCAACGCAGCATGTGAACTTCAGTCGCCTGTGCCAGTGCTGGACCTTTGCCCGCGGCAAGAATTGCAGCAACGCCGCCCACTTTAGCCGCGACCGCACCACCACCAGTAGTTTTCAGAAATTTACGTCTCGAGATTTTCGACATACGCGCTCCTCCCATGAAGCTGTTTCGATGCCTATTTTGGTTCTGATCCGGAGGCTGTCATCCAGAGCCCCGCTTAACGCAGACCTTCCGTCGACGGTGCAAATTTATGCGCTCTCCGAGCCGCTCTAAGCTCACCTTGAATGCGTACCGTCCGCCTCCCCATCAATTAGCGTATACGTTGATGCTAACCCGTAACCGGGATCTGAGCAAATGTCATCACAATTGCGGCAACACGAGTGGTTAAACTGGCTCCACCCTCTCCACTTGCAATAGTCATATTATTTAGCCGAAGGTGTCAAGACTGTCGCACCCCCTCGCAACATTATTAAATGTACACTGCCGACCGAGTCCCAACAGTCGATCCGCCGCCCCACTGAGGCAACCCATGAGCGTTTTTGAACTTTTCCCATCACCAGTCCAAAAAACCGACGGCCTTTTTGCCCAAGTCGTCGAGCGCGTTGCTGTCGCCATCGTGTCGGGCCTTTACAAAAGCGGCGACATCATCCCCACGCTTGAAGACTTAAACGCCGAAATGTCGGTCTCCCGCACCGCCTACCGTGAAGCCATCAAATACTTGAGCTCCAAAGGCCTGATCGAAGCCCGCCCCAAAGTCGGCACCCGCGTCGCCCCCCGCGCCACTTGGAATTTGCTCGACCCCGAAATATTACGCTGGTCACTATCGGGCCAAGCCTCCGGCCAATTCGTGCGCGATCTCTTCGAATTACGCCGCGTCATCGAACCCAGCGCCGCCCGCCTCGCAGCCCTCCGCCGCACCCCCGAACAATTAGCCGCCATCCAGCGCGCGCTCGACGGCATGACCACGCTCGGCGCCTACACCGAAGGCAATTTCAGAGCCGACCTCGCCTTCCACGAAGCCATCCTCGATGCCACCAACAATTCCGCATTATCGTGCTTAAAGAGCGTGGTCCGCACCACCGTCCTCTGGTCGCTGCGTCTCAACACCGGCCGCAAGACCGCCGCCGACTTCGTCAAACCGCTCGCCGACCACACCCGCGTTTACGAGGCCATCGCCGCCCGCGACGGCGAGCAGGCCGCAGCCTTCATGACCGTCGTCGTCGTTGACGCCGTTGAAGAAACGCTTGAAAACATCGCCACCCAGCGCGATCCCAAAGCCGCCCGCACCGAACGCGCCACTTTAAAACCAGCCCCCGTCGTACCGCTCCCCATCGGCCGCCCCAAAACAACGAAGAAATAAGCAAAACTGAGCATCATGAGCCGACCGACCGTAATCTCACCCGCCGCCATCGCCCACAACTTAGAGCGTCAATCCGAACGCCACACCACACCCTGCGGCGCTGGTCGTCTCATCTGGCGTCGCTGGCGCGCCTCGACACCAGCAAACCGTCCGCTGGTGCTGGTCCATGGCGGCTCTGGCTCCTGGACCCACTGGTTTAAAGTCATCCCGCTTTTGCGCGACACACGTGACGTCTGGTGCGTCGACCTCCCCGGCTTGGGCGATAGCGCCATGCCTCCAGAGCCACTCACGCCAGCCACCTCAGGCGCTATCCTCGCCGACGGCGTGCGCGAATTATTCGGCGCTAACACCATCGATCTCTGCGCTTTCTCCTTTGGCGCCCACGTCAGCACCTACGCCGCAGCCAACCTCAAACAGTCCCTCGCCAGTTTCACACTGTCCGGCGCCGCCGCCATGGGCCTGCCCCATCCCGAGCTTGATTTCCCCAAAGAACGCGCAGGCATGAGCGACGACGAAAAAAATGAGCAGCACCGAAAGCTGTTGGAAATCCTGATGTTCAAAGATCCCGCCCGCATCGACGCGCTCGCGATTTACCTCCAAAGCGAAAACATCGCCCGCGCCCGCTTTCGCTCGCGCACCTTCGCCGCATCTTCCGACATCGCCAAACTACTGCCTGACGTAACCGCACCCTTAGGCGCCATCTGGGGCGACAGCGATCCGCTCGCCCTTCCAGATCTCCCCACTCGCTATGCCGTCTTGCGCGAACATCATCCCGAGTTGATCGCCCACACCATCAAAGACGCTGGCCACTGGGTCGCTTACGAACAGCCAGAACTCTTCGCCATCGCCCTCGAACACATCTTAGAAGCTCGTGCAGCATAGACGCCTTCTCCTCGACATCGCGGGGAGACGGCAAATTAATAATCACGCCCCTTCAAAAATATGAATGACACGCGCGGCCAGCATGTCCTTCACCTTCGCACCATACGCGGTCATGTGCGGCGCGGCAGCATGCGCCTTCAAATCATCCGCCGTCGACCACTTCTCGATCACAACAAACGTGTCTGGACCTGTCTTGGTCTGAAATGATCCAAAGCCATCGGCATCCACAACGGGTTGATATTCGACGCAACCTTTCTCTGCGTGGACTGCCGGCATATTAGCGCGGAAGTGCTTGAGCACGTCCGCGCGTTGGCCCGGCTTCGTCGTAATCATAGCAACAACATGAATCATAGTTACGCTTCTCCCAATTGATCGATTAAGACTTAAACGCCCGGCTTCTGCGCATATTGCTCGTCCGTGACGCGTTCAAGCCACGTCACGTGATTGCCCGTCGCATCGCTCTCGTGGATAGCAAGGTGCACCATGCCATTTTCGGGCGACGCGCCGTGCCAATGCTTTTCACCCGGCGGAATCCAAACCCGATCGCCTGGATTGAGTTGAATGACGGATTGCCCCCACACCTGCGCACGGCCCGTCCCGGAAACGACATAGAGCGATTGGCCAAGCGGATGGTGATGCCAGTTCGTCCGCGCGCCCGGCTCAAAGCTGACGAGTGCCGATTTGGCCCGCGTCGGCGCTGGCGGCTCCGCTACCGGATCTTGCCAGACGGTGCCCGTGAACCACTCCGCATTAACGCGCCGCGTCGGGATACTGGCGGCGGATTTAATGAGCATATTGGCATCTCCACTTCACAAAAAGGAACACGAACCACAATTGGTGCATACGGCATCGTCCTTGTCGAGTGAGCCAGTCGAAGATCAGTCGCGCGCGCAACGATGCCGTCATCACAATTTGAATTTCTGGCTCAAGAGTTGCGCCAGCCCCATCACCACAGCCAGCCGCACCAAATGATGGAGCGCAACAAAAGCCACATCGATCCCCAGCGCAAACGCCAACAGATTAATTTCCGCCTGTCCACCCGGCGCAAACGACATCAACACTTTAGCACCACTAAACCCAGAAACCTGCTCAACCAGTGCGGCCCAGGCAAGTGTCATCAACAGCAACAGCGTCGTAAAAATGAGCCCCGCAGCAACTGTGGTCCGAAACTCCTTCAGCGTGAGTCCACGAAACTGCGCACCAAGTAAAATACCGAGCGCCACCTGCGCCAGTGTCATGGCTTCAAACGGCATCCGCGCTGTCGTCGAACCAATGGCAAACAAGAGCCCGCTCAAGATCATCGGCCCAACAATCGACGCCCCGGCGATCCCAAGCTGACGCGCACCAAGAAACCCAGCGATGCCCATGATCAACAACTCAAGCGAGGTCTGCAACGTCATATCGCTGAGCCGCGCTTTGGCGATAAAGGCACTGCGCGACACATCAAAACCATCATGCCAGTGGAGATAGATCGGCAGCGCAAACACCAACAGCGCGATGCGCGTCAATTGCACCAGTGTGACGCTACGCACATTGGCACCAGCCTCCTCCGCCAACGTCACCATGTCGGTCAACCCACCCGGCACCGAGGCAAAAAACGCGGTCTTCGGATCAAACGCAAACAACCGCATGAAGACAGCGACGCCCAACCCCAACACCATAAAAACCCATGGCACCATCAAAGACAAACTGAGCAGCATCGGCCCAGCGCGCGATAAAATCTCAGGCCCAAACGCGCTGCCAATAGCAACCCCAAGAATCGCCCGGACCGTATTCGCAATGCCCGAAGGCGCGCGAAATTTAACATCTCCAACAGCCGCCAACAGCGTCGCCGTCATGGCTCCGAGAAACCACGGCAACGGTAGCCCGATCGTCACAAACGCCAAAGCGCCCACGCAACCAATCACCCAGCCCTTGAGGCTGCTGATCCAAAAATCCTGTCTTAGAGTGGGAATCACGAGGTGCGCCGACATACAAACCGCTGAAGCCAGCGAATCTCAAAAAAGCATAGGTCTCACCCCTATACGCCAAGTGTGCATCCCGCTACCTGCGTCCCAGGCGTCCCAGCCCCGCACGCAACGGCGGTCTCAGGCGCCAAACCGCCTCCACACCCTGCTTCAAAAACTCCGTCTTCCATGAAACGTGGATAAGCCCAACCGCCGCACCAAAGAATCGAGATAGAATCGGGCATGGACATGCCATAATCGCCAGTCACTAAAACCGGGCAATAAAACAAAAACTCATAGTGCCAAGCACCGTATGCAACGCCAACAAACGACGAATTGAATTAGTCTGATCCAATGACCAAACGCCGCCGTCCCGATCGCGAACCACCAACTCTTGACCCGATCCGGCCCAAACCGGAACCGTCAGCGGGCGAGCGCGCCCACACGCCGATTGAAACATTGGCACCCGATACGAACACCGATAACTTGCGCGACGACCTTGCCGACGTCTCCAAAGGATCATTGCACGACGCAGCCCGTGACGATGCTTCGCTCCCGCGCATCGCCCGTCCCCGCGCTAAACGTCCTGCGCTGACCAATACCGACGTATCGCCAAACACGAGCGAAAAGCCCAAACGCCGCAAAAAGCGCCCCGACGTTACCGCCGACACTCCACCCGCGTACGATTCTCATACAGGCCGCGCCGCTCATCACGACCAAACCAGCGGCAGCAACGCCCTCAAATATGCACTCATCGGCCTTGCAAGCGTCGCCGGGCTATCGGTCGTCGCGGCCACCGCATTGTTCTTATTCCTACCGACCGACCTCATCCGCGACCGCCTCGTCCAAGAAGTCAAAACCCGCACCGGTCGCGACCTCACCATTGCAGGCACCACCTCGGTCTCACTTTGGCCCCGTCTCGCGCTCTCCCTCCGCAGCGTAAGCCTCTCCAATGCATCGGCAGCTTCAGGCGCAACATCCGGGAATCTGATCACCGCCGACAGCATCGAAGCTGCCGTACCAATCTGGCCGTTGCTCTCCCGTGACATTGTCATAGAGCGCTTGGTGCTACAGAAACCAGTCATCGATCTTGTCGTCGACCGATCCGGTCGCCGCAACTGGGACTTCGCCCTAGCCGACCAAATATGGCCCGCCCAACGCTACGCCCAAGCCGCAGCACCAAGTGATGCACGTGCCCTCCCCAAAGAACTTGAAGATTTCGTCAAAGGTGCCACACCGCAGGAAAAAGCGCCTGCCGCAACAAGCTCAGCACGTCCTCGCGGCCTTGCATTACAGGACGTACGCCTCATCGACGGTACCATCCGCTACCGCGACCAACGCTCCGGCATCGCCGAGGAAATCCGCGCAGTCAATCTGACCTCCACTTTAACCGAACTGAGCAAGCCTCTCGCGACATCCGCGACATTCCAATGGCGCGGCGAACCCGTGACGCTGGAGAGCACACTGGCGCCGTTTTCAGCCGTGCTCGACAAGAAGCCATTGCTGGTCAATCTCACAATCAACGCGAGCCCTCTCACTGCCAGCGCCGACGGCATGCTCAACCCGTCAGCCGACGGCGACCTCTCGAAGCTGGATTTCGAAGGTCGCATTAAAGCCAAAGCCTCCTCCGTTGAACGCATCGCCTCCTGGTCAGGTCGACCATTACCGGTCTCAATTCCTGGCCCGTTCGAGCTTGTATCGCGTGCAAAAATAGTCGGCCCTGTCGCAGCCTTCGCCGAAACCACTCTGACCGTCGATCGCATAACAACCTCAGGCGGCGTAACCATCGATAATCGAGGCCAGCGCCCACATCTTAAAGGCGCGCTCCGCTTCGCCGACCTAGATTTGAATGCCTTCGCCGGCATCGCAGCAGTACCGACCGCAGGCGCGGCCACAGCTCCAAACGCGCCCGCCGCGCCTGCACCCGCTCAACCGCAATCCATCGAAGATTTGCTCAAGTCGCCTCCAGCCGCCGCCACCAAAAACCCTCAGGTCCGAGGCTACACCCGCCGCGCTGGTTGGAACGACGACACTATCGACCTGACGGCCCTCGGCCTGCTCGACGCCGACCTCAAAATCAACTTCGCGCGTCTTCGCTACAAGGACATGGTCACCGGTGCTGGCCAGCTGACCTCAGCCCTGAAAAACCGCACCGCCCGCGTCACCCTCGACGACCTCACTCTCTACGACGGCACCGCTCGCGGCGTCATGACCCTCGATGCCACCACCACCAATACAGTCTTCGGCACCAACGTCATCGCCGAAGGCGTCTCGGTATTGCCTCTGTTGAAGTCTCTCAATGGTTTCGACTGGCTGCAAGGCCGTGCCCGCGTCGCCGTCGCCATTGCCGGCCAAGGCACAACCGAACGCCAGATCGTCTCAACCCTGAACGGCAAAGCCGACATCATAATGGGCGACGGCGCCCTTGTCGGCCTCAATATCCCCCAGATCATCCGCGGCTTGATGCAGGGTAAAATCGGCAACTTCGATCGCGCACCCGCCGAAAAAACCGACTTCACCGAGTTCGCCGCCACCTCACAGATCAGCAACGGCATTGTCCGCAATCAAGACCTGCGCATGTCAAGTCAGCTTCTCCGCGTGACCGGCGCAGGCACCGTTAATTTGCCCGCCGAAACTATAGACTATCTGCTGAAACCCAAGATTATCGGCAATATCGGCGGCCAAACACCCTCGGCAATCAACGTCACCGGCCTCGAAATTCCACTCAAAATCAAAGGTTCCCTCGACAAGCCGACCGTCCAACCCGAACTGTCGGGCGTACTGAACAACCCCGCCGGCGCCGTCCAAGCGATCCAAGACGCCGCCAAAACGCCTGCGGGCCAGGAAATCCAGAACACCGTAAAGGGCCTGCTCAACGGCGACGAAGCCGCCAAGACCAAAGCCAAGAGCTTCCTCGACCAACTGATCAAACGCTGACCGAAGGTCGACTCGCACCGAGCCGTCCGAACAGACATCCTGAATTCGAGTCGCCGCACCTCCGCCGCCACGCAGCCAACGCCCACGCAAAAATGTCGAAATCTGCGACAGTCTGTCATCGCCGAGCGTGCTCAAAATATGACAGCCGCCGAGCACCAGGAACCGAACCACACGCGCTCACCACCAAACACGCACATAACCGCTGCGGCACAAGCACAACTCGCATTTTATCACCGCACCATTCCGCCGCAAATTTCAGCACACAAATGCATCTCTCTCCAATCCGTTAACCCCACGCGAACTTCGTCCCAAAATATTTTGCGCTCGGGGGCAATTTTTTCTTGCGCCAGAAGGCACATTGCCTCATACGCATTTTCGTCCGTCAGTCCACCTGCCCCAAAGGTCAAGGTTCACCTGAAACCATCAAGGTAAGGAGCGGCGGGTCACTTTCTGTCTACTGGTTGGGGAGGGTCATATGGCCTTTAAAGACACCCTCTTCCAATTGGGGATGGACTTGACTCGTTCAAGCACCACCCAAAAGGAAGAATTTGGTACGTCCGTTTCGGTTGACCGGGAACTCCGCAAGGAGAACTCAGAAGATACGAGCGGGATCAAGTTCGCAGGAACGCATCTGAGCATCGATCTTTTTGGTGCTCGCCGTCTCGACAATGTGACGTTCGTCGAAATGGCCCTCCGGAGATGCATTGCGGCAGATGGAGCGCACGCGCTCCACATACACCTCTCGAAGCCCGAGCCCGGCCAGGGCGTGACGGGGATGATTCTTATTGGCGACGTTCACGTCTCCATTAGGTCGTCACTGTCAGACGGCTACGCAGCGCTTGACGTCTTCTCGCACGGCACACTTTTGCCATCCGGGTTGCCAGAAGCATTGCGCGTCGCATTCTCAGCCGATCATGTCGCCTCGCGCGTTCATGACCGTGCCAAGGTTGCGCCCGAGACCCTGACATGGAAGACCGCAAAGAAGCCAGCGCGTCTCCCGAAAGCCGTCAAGGCACGCGTCGCCGCCGCTTGAACCGGTTGCGGTGTATTTTTGAGACTGATGGGCTGGATCGCAAGATCCGGCCCTTTTTATTATTGAGAATGCAAAATATAGCCACTCCCAGCGCATCGATGCTAAAACCACTCCGCTCCGGGGGGAAACACACATGACACGTTTGAATTGGCCGGTTCTAGCTGAAGAGTGGGCACGCGGCACACTGCGCGATCCCATGCAACATTTCCGCACGCGCACAAAACGCTCGTGCCCCTGCTGCCACTACCAAGGCTTCTTCGTCACAGCGCGCAAACGCGGCCCCGTCGATCATCGCTGCCCCAATTGCAAGAGCCGCCCGCGCGACCGCCAGATCGCCATCTAGTTTAAGGCCAATGACATCGATTTCAAGGATAAAAAAATCCTCCACATCGCGCCTGAATGGCCGCTCTTTCGCAAACTCGAAAACGAACCGGGCTACGTCGGCGGCGACATCCAAAAGCGGCGCCACTCCAACGCCACCGTCGACATCACCAAGATCGCCTTCCCCAACGACACCTTCGACATCGTCATCTGCAATCACGTCCTCGAGCATGTGCCCGACGATCACCTCGCCATGCGCGAAACCTTTCGCGTCATGAAGCCAGGCGGACAAGGTGTTTTCACCGTACCGATTTCCACTGAAGCAAAAACCTGGGAACCAACGCCCGGCATGTCAGTCGCTGAAATCGAGCGCATCTGCGGTTGGGACCATAAGCGCTATTACGGCCGCGATTTCAGCGAAAAGCTCGCCGCAGCAGGCTACGACGTCACCACCTACGAAGCCTCCGAGGCCGACCGCCGCACCTACTCCATCGCCGCCGAGACCGTCTTCATCGCAAGAAAATAGCCAGTCTTCCATATAACGACGTCGCTCCTTCGCGCCACGTCCCCCTTTGTCATCCCGTGCGCGGTGCGGGACGAAGTCCTGCCCCGCAGACACGGGACCTTGTCAGCGGCGGTGGAGATCAAGCAGCGGATGATAAGCGGTGAGAAGGTCCCGGACCAGCATCGCAGCATTGCGCTGGCGCTTCATGCTGCGACGCATCCTGGATGACAATTCGCTTGATTCCAAGCACTGAAACCCACGCATGGTTGCCCATCGTGGAGGTTTGCATCACCGGGGGTAACCCGGGGGCAGAGCGCGGCATAGCCGCTTTTCTGCGAGACCCGTCTCGCGGACGGGCCAAGGTTTCGCGCG
>JABFRJ010000069.1 GCA_013141255.1 Hyphomicrobiaceae bacterium | reverse complement strand
TGCATACGTTGCGCGCGGACATCGATTTCGGTTACGGCAAGGCTGTGACAGCGTACGGCATCATCGGTATCAAGGTCTGGATCTTCAAAGGTGAGATCATGGAACACGATCCGATGGCGGCGGAAAAGCGCTCGCTTGAAGCACAAGAGACTGGTGGCGGTGGCCGTGGTGGTGATCGTGATCGGGATCGTGAAGGTCGTGGACGTCGTGATCGCGGCGATCGCGGTGATCGGGGCGGCGATCGCGGTGGTGACCGTGGTGGCGCTACAGCAGATAAGGCTTGAAGGTAGCTAACGCGAGTGAGGTTTATACCGAACTCGGCTTGAGCTCAGGGACGATACGATAATGTTGCAACCAAAACGGACGAAGTTCCGCAAGGCTCATAAGGGCCGCATCCATGGTACGGCGAAGGGCGGCACGACGCTGAACTTCGGGAGTCATGGTTTGAAAGCGGTGGCTCCAGAGCGGATCACTGCGCGTCAAATCGAGGCGGCTCGCCGTGCGATTACGCGTCATATGAAGCGTGCTGGTCGCGTGTGGATCCGGATTTTTCCGGATGTGCCGGTGTCGAAGAAACCGGCGGAAGTCCGCATGGGTTCTGGTAAAGGTTCGCCTGAATTGTGGGTGGCACGGGTACATCCGGGCCGCATCATGTTTGAACTTGATGGCGTGAATGATCAGACGGCGCGTGAAGCGCTGGCACTTGGTGCTGCTAAGTTGCCGATCAAAACGCGTGTTGTGGTTCGTCAGGCTTAAGGTCAAACGACTTTGAGCCCCAAGTTAGAGAAGGGCCTGCGTATCCCGCAGGTTTGTAGAGATGAAAGCCGCCGAGTTCCGCGATATGACGCTCGACCAGTTGGACGATCAGCTCGTCAAGCTGAAGAAAGAGCAATTCAACCTGCGCTTCCAGCGTGCTTCGGGGCAACTCGAGAGCCCGGCGCGTATTCGAGAAGTGCGCCGTGATATTGCGCGCGTGATGACAGTTGCCGGTGCGAAGCGCACGGGCGGAAAAGTTTAAGAGGACCACATCATGCCGAAGCGCATATTGCAGGGTGTCGTTGTTTCCGACAAAAACACCAAAACCGTTGTGGTCGAGGTCGAACGCCGGTACACGCATCCACTGTTCAAGAAAACGGTTCGCCGTTCGAAAAAGTATCATGCTCACGATGAAATCGGCGGCCATAAGGTCGGTGACATTGTGCGCATTCAGGAAAGTGCCCCGATTTCCAAGCTGAAACGCTGGATTGTTGTCGGTGGTGCGATCCGCTAAATGCGACTTCATGGTGATCGGGCGTAAGCCTTATTGCTCAAGATAAATGGCGACGAGAAGCGGAACCCGGCATAACTGCCCAAGGTTGCGAGATAAGGACTGGTCCAATGATCCAGATGGAGACCACTCTCGACGTAGCCGACAACTCCGGTGCAAAGCGCGTGCAATGCATCAAGGTGCTCGGTGGGTCGAAACGGAAGTATGCAACGGTCGGTGATACGATCGTTGTGTCAGTACGGGATGCTATTCCGCGCGGCCGTGTAAAAAAAGGCGAAGTGATGAAGGCCGTGATTGTACGGACCGCGAAGGGCATTCGTCGCCCGGATGGTTCGCTGATCCGCTTTGATCGAAATGCTGCCGTGTTGATCAATGCCCAGGGCGAGCCAGTTGGCACGCGTATTTTCGGGCCGGTGACACGTGAGCTGCGTTCGCGCAACCACATGAAGATCATCTCGTTGGCACCGGAGGTGCTGTGATGGCTAGCAAGATTAAAAAAGGTGACACGGTGATCGTGCTCGCTGGTCGTGATAAGGGGAAGCGCGGTGAAGTGATCACTGTGATCCCAAAGGAAGACCGCGCTATTGTTCGCGGCGTCAACATGGTGCGCAAGCATCAGAAGCAGACGCAGACGGAGCAGGGCGGGATTATTTCGAAGGAAGCGACTATTCATCTGTCGAATGTTGCGCTGGCCGATCCGAAGGATGGCAAGGCAACGCGCGTTGGTTTTAAAACGCTTGCTGACGGATCAAAAGTTCGCATCGCCCGCCGGTCGGGCGAAGTGATTGCGGAGAAGAAGTAAGCCATGGCCGAAAAAGACAAGCCAAAATCCGGACAGGCTAAAGGTGGTGCCGCCAAGGGTGGTGCGCCGAAAGTTGCGCGTGAAAAGAAGGCTGCTGGCAAGGGCGAAAAAGGTCCTGCTCAACCTGCCAAACCGCGTCCGAAAGATTACAAGCCACGCATGAAGGCACTGTATGAAGATGTGGTGCGCAAGGCGTTGACCGAGAAATTCGGTTACACGAACCGCATGCAGGTGCCAAAGCTCGACAAGATCGTGCTCAATATGGGTGTTGGTGAGGCGGTCAACGATCGTAAGAAAGTCGACAACGCAGCCAAAGACTTGGCGTTGATCGCGGGCCAAAAGGCTGTGATTACCCGCTCGCGTAAGTCGATTGCAACCTTTAAGGTTCGTGATGGCATGGCGCTTGGCACTAAGGTGACGTTGCGTGGCGATCGGATGTATGAATTTCTGGATCGGTTCGTGACCATCGCTTTGCCGCGGGTTAAGGATTTTCGTGGTCTTAACCCGAAGAGCTTTGACGGACGTGGCAACTATGCCTGCGGCCTCAAGGAACATATCGTTTTTCCTGAAATCGCGTACGAAGAAGTCGCAGATGTTTTAGGGATGGACGTAATCGTGTGCACGACGGCGGGGACCGACGACGAGGCGCGCGAATTGCTTAAGAATTTCAACTTCCCGTTCCGTAGCTAGGACTTAACCTCGTTGGCTCGTTTGTGGGCTTTCGATAAGTGGGTTCTTGGAGGCCCTGATGGCAAAGAAAAGTTCAGTCAACAAGAATAACCGGCGGCGTGCGCTGGTTAAGCAGTACGCTACAAAGCGTGCTGCGCTGAAGGCGATTATCGGCAATGAATCTGTGGCGCCAGCTGAACGTATGGCAGCTACAATTAAGTTGTCGGAACTGCCGCGCAACTCTTCGAAAATACGCATTCGGAACCGCTGTGAGTTGACGGGCCGCTCGCGCGGGTACTACCGCAAGCTTAAGCTGTGCCGCAACCAGCTGCGTGAGCTGGCAAGCCAGGGAATGATCCCTGGTATGACGAAGTCGAGCTGGTAACGGAAGCGGGAGTAGCAAATCATGGCGATCAATGATCCGCTGGGCGATATGCTGACGCGCATCCGTAATGCGCAGATGCGTCGACGTCCTAAAGTTTCGAGCCCAGCTTCCAGGCTGCGTGTTCGTGTTCTAGAAGTGCTTCAAGAAGAAGGCTTCATTCGCGGTTATACTGAAGTCGATCACAAAAACGGTCTGAAAG
Source organism: Hyphomicrobiaceae bacterium (assembly GCA_013141255.1). GTDB lineage: Bacteria > Pseudomonadota > Alphaproteobacteria > Rhizobiales > Hyphomicrobiaceae > JABFRJ01. The sequence continues at coordinate 7,854 of JABFRJ010000069.1, read as the reverse complement.
AGATCGAGATCGAACTCAAGTATGCGAATGGCCAGCCGGCGATACGCGAAATTCAGCGGGTGTCTAAGCCTGGTCGTCGCGTGTATTCACCGGTTCGGGATTTGCGCGCGGTGGCGAACGGCCTCGGTGTAGCGATCTTGTCGACACCGAAGGGTGTTATGTCGGATGCGAAAGCTCGCGAAGAAAACGTCGGCGGCGAAGTGCTCTGCAACGTCTTCTAATGTGCTTGGATGGTGCGGCCGTTGGTCGTTACTGTTGATTTTGAAGAAGTGGGCTCAGTGTCAGCCCGGAACGTCCAGGGGTTCGTGACATGTCACGTATCGGAAAAAAGCCAGTAACTGTTCCGTCCGGTGTGACGGCTACGGTGACCGGTCAGTTGATCAAGATGAAGGGGCCAAAGGGCGAGTTGTCGTTCAAGGCTCCGGAAGAGATCAAGGTCGAGAAGACCGCGACGGGTATCACGGTCAATCCGACCGATGAGACGAAGCGGGCGCGTTCGATGTGGGGTATGGCGCGGACAAATGTTGTCAACCTGATCGACGGCGTGACCAAGGGTTATACGCACACTCTGGAAATCCAGGGCGTCGGTTATCGTGCGGCGATGAAAGGTAAAAACCAACTGCAATTGCAGATTGGTTTCAGCCATGACGTCGTGCATCCGATCCCGGCTGGTGTTGAAGTTCTCGTTGCTGGCGCGAAACAGGAAATCATCACGGTTTCCGGAATCGACAAGCGGTTGGTTGGGCAGGTGGCGGCGGATATCCGCGCGTACCGTCCGCCAGAGCCCTATCAGGGCAAGGGCATTCGCTACAAAGGCGAATACGTCCATCGCAAAGAAGGTAAGAAGAAGTAAGACGAAAGAGCGTGTCACTTGGTGGCACACGCTTCAGGATTTAGACCGATGGCTCGCAATTCGAATAAAACTACTCAGCGCAAAGCGCGTGTCCGCCGGACGCTCAAGGCCCATAATCATGGCCGGGCGCGTCTTAGTGTGCACCGTTCTGGTATGCACATTTATGCGCAAGTCATTGACGATGTGAAAGGCCATACCGTGGCTGCTGCATCGACAATGGACAAAGATCTGAAGGCGCAACTCAAATCGGGTGCGAACGTATCGGCGGCTTCGGCGGTCGGTAAGCTCGTGGCCGAGCGTGCGACGAAAGCGGGTGTCACTGAGGTCGTGTTTGACCGTGGCGCTTATCTGTATCATGGCCGCGTGAAAGCGCTGGCAGAAGGTGCCCGCGAGGGTGGCCTTAAATTTTGATTTATTGACCGGGAAAGGGAACCCAGGTGGCACGTAGTCCTAGTCGTGAGCGCAGCCGTGATCGCGAAGAGCGCGAAGAGAGCGAGTTTCAAGAGAAGCTCGTTGGTATCAATCGCGTCGCCAAGGTGGTGAAGGGTGGTAAGCGCTTCGGCTTTGCCGCGCTTGTCGTCGTGGGCGATCTTAAGGGCCGGGTCGGTTTTGGCCACGGCAAGGCGCGTGAAGTTCCGGAAGCGATCCGCAAGGCAACGGAAGCCGCGCGTCGTGCGTTGATCCGGGTACCTCTGCGTGAAGGCCGTACATTGCATCATGATAGCTTTGGTCGTCATGGGGCAGGTAAAGTTGTGCTTCGCTCTGCGCCTCCTGGTACCGGCATCATTGCTGGTGGTCCGGCACGTGCAGTGTTCGAAATGCTTGGCGTGCAGGACGTTGTTGCTAAGTCACTTGGCAGCACCAATCCGTACAACTTGGTGCGCGCAGCATTTGATGCGCTCAAGGAGCAGGAAAATCCACGCGGTGTTGCAAATCGTCGTGGCAAGAAAGTTTCTGAGATCATTGCGCGTCGTCGCGATGGCTCCAGCGATAGTGATGGCGCGGCTGACGCTGCGTAACTGTTGAGGGAGCGGTGACGCTCTCTTGGCTGTTGAGAATTCAAACTGAGGCAGGGCCATCATGGCAGGCAAAAAGACAGTTACGGTCGAGCAGTATCGCAGTGCGATCCGCCGTCCGGCAGTACAGACCGCAACCTTGAAGGGCCTTGGCCTCAATAAGTTGCGTCGTCAGCGGACGCTTGAGGATACTCCGGCGGTGCGCGGCATGATCAACAGCATTGCCCATTTGGTGCGTGTGGTTGAAGTCAAGAAGTAAACACTAAGTGCGGGTCCTGGCAGTCGCCGGGATCGATGGGTAGGACAGGCTTATCCAGATCACCCGCATGTGATGGAGCACGGGAATGCGCCTCAACGAAATCAAAGATAAGTATGGCGCGCGTAAAGAGCGCGTTCGCATCGGCCGCGGTATCGGCTCAGGCATGGGCAAGATGGGTGGTCGCGGTGGCAAAGGCCAGTCGGCGCGCTCTGGTGTTGCTCTGGGTGGCTTCGAAGGCGGTCAGATGCCATTGCATCGCCGTTTGCCGAAGCGCGGCTTCAAAAAGCTCAATCAAAAAGATTATAACGAGATCAATGTTGGTGATCTGCAAGCGGCGATCGACTCAAAGCGAGTTGATGGCTCGAAAGTCATTGATGTAGCAACGCTGGTCGCGGCTGGCGTGTTGCGTCGTCCGAAAGACGGTCTGCGCATTCTGGGTGATGGCGAACTCAAGTCGAAAGTTTCGATTTCGGCCAACCATGCGACGGCTGCGGCAAAAGAAGCGATTGAAAAATCGGGTAGCACGTTGACGTTGATCGTCAAGAAAGTGCTCAAGGCGGACGTCGACAAGGCTGCGAAAACGGCTGCAAAAAAGGCCGCGAAAGCTGGCGGCGGCAAGAAAAAGGCGGCTGACGCTGAGTGATTAGTTTAGGGCTCGCGATCAAAGGCGAGCCTTTTGCTTCACGCGCTCGGTCTGTGGTTGCATGAGTGCGCAGGGTGCGCACTTTTTGCTTTGTGGACTGAAGGTTCAGCGCCGCGCAGGAACTGTATTGTTTCAAAGGGGTGCTTGTTGGTTTGTCGTGGGGCTCTACGGGGCTTGTACTGGGGCGTGCGGCATCTTACTAAGTGCTGTGATGTGTTCGGGGTAACTGGAATTGGTTTAGCTTCGAGTTTCGGCGGGATTTTATAGCTGCTGGAGTTTGCTGACGATCAGGCAGTGACCGATGACGATCTTAAGATAATTGGGCTCGATGGTCGCGCGTGACGCTTCGAGCACTGGAGACGCACAATGGTTTCGGCCGCCGAGCAACTGGCGAAGAATATGAACTTTGGGTCGTTCGCTAAGGCGACCGAGCTCAAGAACCGTTTGTGGTTCACTTTGGGCGCTCTCCTCGTCTATCGTCTTGGTACGTTCATTCCTATCCCTGGCGTCAATCCGATTGCTTTCGCTGAAGCCTTTAAGAGCCAGTCGTCTGGCATCTTAGGCATGTTCAACATGTTTGCCGGCGGTGCTGTCGAGCGGTTGGCGATTTTCGCGCTTAACATCATGCCGTACATTTCTGCGTCGATCATCATGCAGTTGATGACGAGTGTTGTGCCGTCGATGGAAGCTCTCAAGAAAGAGGGTGAAGCCGGGCGCAAGCAGATCAATCAATATACGCGTTATCTGACTGTGGCGCTGGCTGCGTTCCAAGCCTATGGCATTGCCGTTGGTCTTGAAGGTAGCCGTGGTCAGTCGGGCGCGGTCGTGCTTGATCCGGGCTGGTTCTTCCGAATGACAACGGTGATTACGCTGGTTGGCGGCACCATGTTTTTGATGTGGCTGGGCGAGCAAATCACGGCGCGTGGCGTTGGCAATGGTACGTCGCTGATCATTATGGCGGGCATCGTCGCCGGATTGCCGTCGGCGATTGCCGGGTTGTTTGAATTGACGCGTCAGGGTGCGATTGGCCCCGTGATGCTGATCGGGTTGTTGGCTCTGATGCTGGCGACGGTGGCGGGTATTGTGTTTATTGAGCGGGCGCAGCGGCGACTGCTGATCCAATATCCGAAGCGACAGATGGGCAATAAGGTTTTCCAGGGGGATGCTTCGCATCTGCCTTTGAAAATGAACACGTCGGGCGTTATTCCGCCGATCTTTGCCTCGTCCTTGCTATTGTTGCCGATCACGGCAGCTCAGTTTGCACAAGGCTCGGGGCCGGAATGGTTGCAAAATATCGTTGCTATGCTCGGTCGCGGTCAGCCGCTCTATTTTGCGGTCTATGTGGCGTTGATTTTGTTTTTTGCCTTCTTCTATACGGCGGTCGTGTTCAATCCGCAGGAGACGGCAGATAACTTGCGCAAGTATGGCGGGTTCATTCCCGGCATTCGTCCAGGGGCAAAAACAGCCGAGTTCATCGACTATGTGCTGACTCGTATCACGGTCGTGGGTGCGATTTATTTGGCTCTGATTTGCGTGCTGCCGGAAGTGCTGATCGCGTATCTAGGCGTGCCGTTCTACTTCGGTGGAACATCGCTGTTGATCGCGGTCAGTGTGACTATGGATACAGTTGCGCAAATTCAAAGCCATCTGGTTGCCCAACAGTACGAAGGGCTGATCAAGAAGGCTAAATTGAAGGGCTCTTCGCGCTGAGACAGCGCGGTTTGCTCAGGGGTGGAATCGAGCTGGACGGGTCGCGCGATGAAATTGATACTTCTTGGACCACCTGGGGCTGGTAAGGGCACGCAGGCTAAGGAAATATCGGCTAAGTATAGCATTCCGCAGTTGTCGACGGGCGATATGCTGCGGGCGGCTGTCAAGGCTGGATCCGACGTGGGCAAGCGCGCTAAGGCCGTCATGGACAAGGGCGGTCTGGTCTCAGACGAGATCGTCATTGGTATCATTGAGGATCGAATTGCGCAGAAGGATTGTGCGACAGGATTCATTCTCGATGGTTTTCCGCGTACGCTCGGTCAAGCTGCCGCACTCGACAACTTGTTGTCATCGAAGAAGCTCTCACTCGATCATGTGATTGAGATGAGGGTTAATGATGAGGAATTGGTGACGCGAATCGCGGGGCGCTATACGTGCGCGAAGTGTGGGCAGGGTTATCACGACAAGTTCCAGAAGCCGGTCAAAGCTGGTACTTGCGATAAATGTGGTGGGACGGAATTTGCTCGGCGCCCTGATGACAATGCTGAGACCGTCAAGACACGATTGATGGCATACTATCGTGAGACGTCACCGCTAATTGGATATTACTTTGCCAAGAATTCGTTGCGGTCGATTGATGGCATGGCCGAAATTGGTGCGGTGACGAAGGCTATCGATGGAATTCTGACGGGTAAGAAGGGTAAATAAGCGGGGTCGGGTCGAGCTTTACGCGCGATGCATTGAGCGTGAGGAGGGCGTTGATCGGATGTTTATGTCGTCCAGCAATCGCTTCTGATCCGTGGTTACGGTTGACGAGTGTAAGTTGGGCCGATAAAAGAGGCTGGAATTTGCCACGCATTTGCGAGCGGTTGGGCTGGACGCAGTGTTGTCCAGTGCCCAATTTCCATGCGTTTTAAAACTCCTGCGTCACTATAGCGCAGGGAAGCTTTTCTGAGATGGTTTTGACGCCGTCTCAAGGATTACGTGGGTTTGGGCCGTAGTTTCGGCTTGGCGCACGGTTTTGGACTGGTCGCATGCGGCTTTACGGCATGTGTCATGAGATTGCCGCCCGTTGGGTGGTGGAGATAAACCCGCGCAGGCGGTTGATTTGAGTGGTGCCGCGGCGGCGGCGAAGGAGACAGACAAGTGGCTCGTATCGCAGGTGTAAACATTCCTACCCAGAAGCGCGTTTTGATTGCGCTTCAATATATCCATGGCATTGGTCCTAAGTTTGCCAACGAAATCTGCACGAAGGTGAAGATCCCTTCGGAGCGCCGCGTCAACCAATTGACGGACGCTGAAGTGCTACAAATCCGTGAAACCATTGACCGCGATTATGTGGTTGAAGGCGATCTTCGCCGTGATACGTCGATGAACATCAAGCGTTTGATGGATCTGGCTTGCTATCGCGGCTTGCGTCATCGCAAAGGTTTGCCAGTTCGTGGTCAGCGGACGCATACCAATGCGCGGACCCGCAAAGGACCTGCAAAAGCCATCGCGGGCAAAAAGAAGTCATCGTAATACGGATGGCCGCCCGCGTTGGGCGGTTTGACCGACTTGCTCGCGCTCAGACTTTTGCGTGCGGGCTCAAGGGTTGGGACTGGTTTTATCGGCCGTCCGAACTCACGACTTTGGCGAACGTGGCGCACGGAGATGCTGCCGGGTTTGCAATTCTGGACATTAAACTGACGACATTGAACCGACGACCAGCGGCATAAAGCGAGTAGAGCAGCAATGGCAAAAGAAGCAAACTCAGGCACGGCTGCGCGTCCGCGCAAGCGCGAGCGTAAGAACATCACGTCGGGCGTTGCCCATGTGAACGCATCGTTCAACAATACCATGATCACCATCACCGACGCGCAGGGCAATACGATCTCGTGGTCGTCGTCAGGCACGAAGGGCTTTAAAGGCTCGCGGAAGTCGACACCGTATGCAGCGCAGATGGCTGCAGAAGATGCCGGTCGTAAGGCGATGGAGCATGGTATGAAAGTGCTCGAAGTGGAAGTCATGGGGCCAGGTTCGGGGCGTGAATCGGCGCTGCGCGCTTTGCAGTCGGTTGGTTTCCAGATCACCTCTATCCGCGACGTTACGCCGATCCCGCACAATGGTTGCCGTCCACGCAAGCGCCGCCGCGTTTGAGAAGCTGAAACCGAGTCGTTGGACTCGGTTCGTGTCCGTTTGGAAGCCGGTGGTTTCGCGGACTTGCTATGATTTGTGATGTTTCTAGCAGGGACTTTGTTTGCGAGCCATGTGTCCCCCTGGCAGGCGCAAGCACTGTAGCCTGAGCTAACGATGCGAGGCCGACCCGATGGTGAATATGTTGCAGAAGAACTGGCAAGACTTGATCAAGCCAGGCAAGCTGAATGTGGTTGCTGGTCGCGATAAGGTGCGTAATGCAACGATGATTGCGGAGCCGCTGGAGCGTGGCTTTGGCATGACGCTGGGCAATGCACTGCGTCGCGTGTTGATGTCTTCGTTGCAGGGCGCGGCTGTTACCAGCGTGCAAATCGACGGTGTATTGCACGAGTTCTCGTCAATTCCCGGCGTGCGGGAAGACGTGACGAATATCGTGCTCAACATCAAAGAAATTGGCCTGCGCATCCATTCGGATGGCGTGAAACGCATGGTGTTGAAAAAAGAAGGTCCCGGCGTTGTGAAGGCTGGCGACATCGAAGCGTCGTCGGAAGTTGAGATCCTGAACCCAGACCACGTGATTTGCACGCTCGATCAGGGCGCGTCGATCCGCATGGAATTTACTGCCGCGATGGGCAAGGGTTACGTTGCTGCCGATCGCAATCGTCCCGACGATGCGCCGATTGGTCTGATCCCGGTCGACAGCCTCTACAGCCCGGTGAAACGCGTGTCGTATCGCATCGAAAACACGCGTGAAGGGCAGATCCTCAACTACGACAAGCTGATCATGACGGTTGAAACGGATGGGTCTATTTCGGCTGAGGATTCCGTCGCTCTGGCGGCGCGCATCCTGCAAGATCAATTGGCAGTGTTCGTCAACTTCGAAGAGCCCAAGAAGGCTGTCGAAGAGCAGCGTCATCCAGAGCTTGCATTCAATGCTGCATTGCTCAAAAAAGTTGATGAGCTTGAGCTCTCTGTGCGTTCGGCGAACTGCTTGAAGAACGACAATATCGTTTACATCGGCGATCTTATTCAGAAGACCGAAGCCGAGATGTTGCGGACACCGAACTTCGGTCGTAAGTCGCTCAATGAAATCAAGGAAGTGCTCGCATCGATGGGCCTTCACTTGGGCATGGAAGTGCCGAACTGGCCGCCAGATAACATCGAGGATTTGGCAAAGCGGTTTGAAGACCAGTATTGAGAAATTTCGCCTGGTCCCATTGTGAAAGATTGGGGGCAG
>JABFRJ010000060.1 GCA_013141255.1 Hyphomicrobiaceae bacterium | reverse complement strand
CTCATGTCGTGCTCAATCAACAAAATCGAAGTGCCATGTGTGTCCCGGATCATGCGCAGCAAAACATTTAAGTCGGCGCTTTCGCGTGGGTTGAGACCTGCCGCGGGCTCATCAAGGCAAAGCAATCGCGGTCCCATACACATGGCGCGCGCAATTTCGAGCCGCCGCTGCGCGCCGTAGGGGAGGTCGCCTGCAGGATCATCAGCGCGATCAGTCAACCCCGTGGCATCAAGCCAATACTTCGCTGTCTCAACGGCAGCCTTTTCTGCCTCCGTGTAGCTCTTAAAGCCAAGTAGCCCCTTGATCGTCCAACCAGACGCATCCATGAGACGATTGTGCTGAGCCACAATCAGGTTTTCCAGCAACGTCATGCCCGAGAATAATCGAATGTTCTGGAATGTCCGCGCCACATGCGCCGTGGCAGCGATCTCAAAATCAGGCATGCGTTCAAGTAGAAAAACCGCGCCGTCGCCTGTCTTTTCAAACCGAACACCAAGCTTCGTGATGCGCACAACGTCCTCACGATCGGCTTGACCATCCATCAGTGCAATCCGGCCCTCAGTCGGCTTGTAAAATCCCGTGATGCAATTGAAGACCGTTGTCTTGCCGGCACCATTAGGACCAATCAGCGCGGTAATCTCGCCACGTCGCGCGGTGAACGACAAATCGTTGATGGCGACTAGGCCACCAAAGCGCATAGTAATATGCTCAACAACAAGCTGGTCGGCATGACGGTGTGTCGGATTTGTGGGGGCATTGGAGGTTGCCATTAGCCATGGCCCTCTTTCACGAGGCTACCCGAAACCGCCTTGCTTTCCTTGAGAAAAATAGAGGGCTCCCGTGTCGAGATAAGTCCGCGCGGCTTCCAAATCATCAAGACAACCATCGCCAATCCGAATAGCAACATCCGATATTGCGTCGGATCGAAATCGTTGCCAAAGATTGACTTAAGCCAATCCAACTCGCGCAAAATCTCTGTACCGCCGATCATCGCTATGGCCGCAATCGCCACCCCCAATTGACTGCCCATGCCCCCCATCACGACTATTGCGAGAATTACGGCGCTTTCCATAAAGGTAAAACTCTCCGGCGATATGAACCCTTGCCGAGCGGCGAAGAACGAACCTGCAAGGCCGCCGAACCCAGCGCCGATAGCGAATGCGGTCAATTTTGTATTGGTCGTATTGATGCCGAGACTGCGGCAGGCAATCTCATCCTCGCGCAACGCTTCCCAAGCGCGCCCCACAGGCAAACGTCGCAACCGCATTGTCACCCAGTTGGTGAGCAGCGCGAGCGCTAAGATTACATAAAACAAAAAGATCGTACGATGCAGCGGCGTGAACTCAATCCCGAACCGCGCCGCAAAACCGTTATCATTGGCGGTAAACGGGAGGCCGAAAAACGACGGGCGTGGAATACCGGAAATACCAGCATAACCTTTGGTCAGATCGATCCAATTTATAAGAACCAGTCGAATAATCTCGCCAAAAGCCAATGTTACAATTGCGAGATAATCACCTCGCAACCGCAGCACAGGAAATCCAAGCAGTACGCCCCAAAGCGCCGCCAAAATTCCGGCAATAGGCAAACAGATCCAAAACGCCCACGGCCCCAGCGCCGGTATGGTCGCAGGTATAACCTCGGTCGCGATCAACGCATAAGCATAGGCACCAACCGCATAGAACGCGACGTATCCAAGATCAAGCAATCCGGCCAAACCGACGACGATATTCAATCCCCAACCGAGCATGATGTAGATCATGATTTGGATGCCGAAATTATCGATCCACTTGATCGATCCAGCCTTGCCTGCAAAAAGTAATGCCAAGAATGGATAAAGCGCCAAAATCACCGCCAATCCATAAGTTAACTGCCGTGCGCTCTGATCGGACACTTTGAACGGCGCACGCTTGGCCGCCATTTCATCGCGCCCAAGCATGACCGCTAGAAACCGCAGGCCAAACGCAAGGGCAGTGAAGGCCGCGACCAACCCCCAGCGCCATTGCAATACCAACCGATTTGCCATGTCCTGCTCGGTTCTGAGCAACAGAATCGGAATGGAAAGCGCCACAACCAAGAGTGCTGCCTTCACCGCCTCTTTGAATGCACGGACCGGCGTGCTGTCATCGGAGGGATGCAGTGACGCAAGAGGGTCTGCCATGGTCACACCTTCTCCACTTCGGGCCGACCAAGAATCCCGGATGGCATGAATATCAATGTAACGATCAGGATTGAAAACGCAGCTACGTCCTTGTAGTCGATCGTGAAGTAGGCCGACCACAAGGCTTCAATTAATCCGATGATCAGTCCACCAAGAACTGCACCAGGCAACGAGCCGATGCCGCCAAGAACAGCAGCGGTAAAAGCCTTTACGCCTGGTACGAAGCCATCGGCGAAGTTCACCACTCCATATTGCAGCATATACATAAGCCCCGCCACAGCGGCGAGTGCCGCCCCCATTACAAACGTAATAGACACGGTGCGATCAACATCAATCCCGAGCAGCCGCGCCATCTTGGTATCTTGCTCGCACGCCCGCTGCGCTCGCCCCAACGGCGTCTTCTGTACGAGGTACCAAAACGCCGCCAACAGAACAGCCGTTACAATCACGATAACGATCTGCTTATAAGCTAATATAACCCCAAAACCGCCACTCTCAATCCAGCACGGCCGCGCAGCAGTCGAGATGCCAGTCACGCAAAACGATCCGTCGATAAGTGTTGGCACAGGCTTGTTTCTCGGCCCCTGCACCACTTGCACAAGGTTCATCAGAAAGATCGACATACCGATAGCCGAGATCAGCGGCGCCAATCGAAACGACCCGCGCAGCGGTCGGTAGGCAATTCTCTCAATGGCCCAATTCCAAACAGCTGTCAGCAACATGCTCAAAATTAGCACGATGATAAGCGCGAGCGCCACGCCCGCAGCCCCCGCAGATACCAGCGACCCCAGCAGTAACAAGAAGATGAGAGCAATGAACGTCGAAAGCATGAAAACATCGCCATGCGCGAAGTTGACCATGCCGATAATGCCGAAGACCATCGTGTAGCCGATGGCAATTAAACCGTAGATCGAACCAAGCGTAATGCCATTTAGCAGCTGCTGGACGAAGTATTCCATTCGAGCACAACCCCCTTGACGACCCCCTATCACGAGAGGAACGACAGTCTTTTTGATTGTGCAATTAGTAGCGGTCTGGCGCTCGCTCCTGCAAGTGAAACCTAGGCCAATCCAGCATTGAAGCAGCGATCAGCGGTCCAAACAGACCAAATGTCTGTGCAACCGACAAATAAACCGTGCCTAGTTAATCAGCGTTGCCACGCACACATGCAAGCACTCAGTACACGTGCTGCAGTGCGCAAAACGCCGTTGAAGCCCTGCGCTCCGCTCATAGCATATTGTGCGATCCATCACAGTACGGCATGTCGTCAGATGCCTTGCAACCGCATAAATTCACGGTGCCCGTCGCATCGGCCACAAAGCGTTGCGGCTGAAATGATGTCCCTTTATGGCTGCCATCGCAAAAGGGCTGCTTCTGTGACTGGCCGCATGCGCACCAAAAATAGGCTTTCCCTTCCTCAAGTGTGACTTGATAAGGACCCTTTTGCGCAATCTTTGCTTCGTCCGACATCAGAGGCTCCATCACTATGCTTTATCGTCTCGTGCGTGCAACAAGGGACAAAAACTGTCAATCCGTCTACTAAGGCATGTGATCGGCTTGAACGACTTGCCAGCGAACTCCAGCCGCAGCCTCAGCACAGCACCTGCATGATACTATCGCCCTCGTCGTGCCACTTTAAGCCAGATCAAACGTCGCCCGAAACAGCCTAATTTCTTCTGGAGTTGTGACTATGTCGCATCGCTTCACCCGTCGCGCGGTTGTCCGAAAACTCGCCTTTGCCTGGGCGACAACCGGAGCCGCCCTTTGCACCAAGGTCGCACCATCAGCCCTAGCGGCAAGTGCCCTAGACGGTCGAACCGTGCTTATTATGGTCGATGATCCCGGCTGCATTTACTGTTTGAAATGGGAGCGGGAAGTTGAGGGTAGTTATAGAAAGAGCGCCGAGGGCAGCTTTGCCCCCGTCGAAAAGCGCCGTAAGGGACACGCTGACTTAGCTGGCCTTACTGGCCTAAACTACACGCCGACCTTTGTACTCCTTCGCCACGGCGCTGAAATTGGTCGCATAGTAGGCTATGCGGGGTCTGATTGGTTTTGGGGCGAAATAGAGCCTCTGTTCCGCAAAGCAGGCTATGTGCCCGAAAATCAAGAACTAAAACAGGACGAACGTCGCACGTGAACCAAATAACCGGTATCAGCCCAGTGCCAAATAGCAGACGATTATTCGGACCTCAGCTTTGCCTACGACTTTAGTCATTCGCACGTGCGGGATAAGCACCTGTTCAAGTCGCCACTTATATTGCAACATTTGAATGTTGCGGCGCAAAGACTGCAATTCATTTCACGGGAGGGACGAAATGGCCAAACTAACAAGACGAACATTCGGCAAACTTGCAGGCGGAGCAGGCCTAATCACAGCGAGCGGCCTCAACACCTTCGCCATTGCCCAAGCGGTCGGCAAAGTTGTCATCGTTGGCGGCGGTGCAGGCGGAGCGACAGCCGCACACACACTCAAGCGAGAAGCGCCAGCGCTTGATGTAACATTGATTGAAACTCGATCGACCTACGCAACTTCATTCTTTTCAAATCTTGCAATTGGCGGCTTCCGCACCTGGGACTCGCTCAACCACAACTACGACGGCCTCCGCCGTCTGGGCGTCAAAGTTGTGATCGACACAGCAACCAGCGTCGATCCGATCAAACGCACTGTAACAACCGGCGCAGGCCGTATATTCAATTACGACAAGCTGATCTTGTCGCCCGGCATCGATATGAAATACGACAGCGTTCCCGGCTACAGCCGCGAAGTGTCAAACACGATCCCGCATGCTTATCAGACCTCGGCCATGGGTAAGCAGCAGCTGATGTCGGCACTGTCTGGTATGGCAGATGGCGGTACATTCGCCATGGTTATGCCGAATAATCCCTATCGTTGCCCGCCAGGACCCTATGAGCGCGCGTGCATGATCGCGCACTACCTGAAGACGAAAAAGCCGAAATCGCGTCTTGTCATCTTAGATCCGAAAAAGGCTTTCTCGAAGCAACCCGTCTTCATGGAAGCCTTCGATAAGTACTACAAAGGCATCGTCGAGATGAATCTATCGACGGACATCGATGACTTCTCCGTCACGGCACTTGACGTCAAAGGCAAGGAACTCACCACCAAGTCAGGTAAGAAAGTGAAGTTCAACGCCGCCAGCATTATCCCGCAACAAAAAGCTGGCGAGATCGCGTTCAAAGCCGGTGTCAATGAAGGCGATTGGTGCCCAGTCAATCCGGAGACATTCGCAGCCAAAAAGGTCGAGAACATCTACGTGCTCGGTGACGCCACCATCGCCGCCGAAATGCCAAAGAGCGCCTTCTCCGCCAACAGCCAAGCCAAAGTCGCAGCAGGCGACATCTTGGCGATCATGGCCAAAAAGGAGAAGTTCCCAGCCCGTTTCCGCAACACCTGCTGGTCGCTGATGGCGCCCGACGATTGCGTCAAGGTCGGCGCCAACTACGCGCCGAAGGATGGTAAACTCGACCCAAGCGGTGGTTTTGTATCACAAAAAGGCGAAGACGCAGGCATCCGCAAGCAAAACTACGCTGAAGCCATCGGTTGGTATGAAGGCATTACAGCCGATATGTTTGCCAACAAGCCCGCAACCGCTCCCGCTAAGGCAGCGCCAGCAGCACCCGCTAAAGCAGCGCCAGCCGTACCTGCCAAAAAAGCCGGGTAAACGCGACGTCCAATCGTGCGCGAAATAATACGGCCGGTCTTAGGACCGGCCGTCGTTGATTCAATAATTCGGTGCTGCAACTAAGATCTCTGCAACTCTCGTTGCAATATTGGCGCTCCGGGCGCTCTCAGACACTTAGTCCCATCCCAAATGTTCCCCGCTTCTACACAGCCTCTCACTAAAACGCCGCGTCGGTATTGCCACCATCCCAAGCTCAACAGCAGTGCAAGTGTCACGACTAAAATGCCGATCCGCGCAGCGCTCATCGGCGTCCAGCCACAAGATCACCGAATGCATCGCGCCACGCGGGCAGCGCACCAGCAAACGTCAGGGCGGTTGCTTCATAAACGCCTCGGGCAATCGAGCGCGCCAAACAATCACCGGCCGCCATCCCCAGCTCAGTAAGCTCAAATGCCTCACGCCCTGCTGTCAGTGGTTTCTGCAGCATTGATACCGCAACAACCGTATCGCCATCCATCGGCGCATGTGCCGGTCGGATAGCGCGGGCTAAGCCATCATCAGCCATAATAGCCAAGCGCTTTGCCTGTGGCTTAGTCAGCCGTGCGTCCGTCACAACCAGCGCAATTGTTGTCGATGGTGGCGGCGGCGAACCACCCTTAATGCGCAGTGCCAAGTCGGCCTCCGCAACATACTGAGGCTGACCTAGCCCGCCGAACTCCGCGCAGCGCTCAACGCCTGCAGCCCAAAAATGTGGCCCAGCGCCGATCGTCGCACTACCCACAGCATTGACGATGACAAGCGCCGCAACTTTGAAGCCCGACGCAGTCACAGCACTCGCTGAGCCAACACCACCCTTGAACGTCGCCGTCGTGGCACCATAGCCACCACCGACAGAGCCTAGTTCAAGCGGACCCGTCTGCGCAGCAAGCGCGGCCTGTAACCCAAGATCCCAATAAGGTGGCTTTTGTCCCCACGCTTTGTCGCCACCATTGAGCAGATCGAAAGTGATGGCTTGCACCACAATCGGAAAGTTCGCCGTGTGGATTTTAATCCCGCGCCCCTGATCGCGCAAAACCGCCATAACGCCGCCCGCAGCATCGAGCCCAAACGCCGATCCGCCTGAAAGCACAACGGCATCAATACTCTCAACACTCATTTCAGGCTCAAGCACCGCCACATCGCGCGTGCCCGGCGCGCCACCACGCACGACCCCAGACGCGACATTAGGCGCGTCAAACACAACGACCGTTACACCTGATGCGAGCCGCTTATCGTGCGCTTGTCCGACGCGCAACCCGGCAATGTCAGCAATGGTGTTTGCGCCTTTCGTCATACCGAAGAAAACTCCGCCACGGCCAACATCTAAGGCCGGGGCGAAGCATTACAGGCCGAGGCAGAAAACTCAACGCCCCCAGGCCGAACACCGCCAACGCGAGGTAATCACCCTCGACGCATAAAGGCGACGTGAATACCGAGCGACGGGGCCAACTCTTTTGTGACACCCTGTGACGTCAGCTCGAACCCGAGTTCTTCGTAGAATGTCACGCTCGTGAGCGGCACCCGCGCCATGAGCTTGCTGAGCCCCCGCTCAGCCGCATCATCCGCAGCCATCTCAAGCAGCGTCCGCCCGATACCACCACCGGTGAACCATGGGTGCACAAAATGCGCGCTGACGCGGGCCTCATCGCCAGCGTCCTGAGAGGGAGCGTAAGCGATTGTACCGACAATATCGCCATTGAGCAGCGCCACGAAGGTCTGCCGCTCGACGAGATTTTGAGTGTATTCAGGGCTGTCGATATGCGCCATCAACGCTGCCGCTTCTTCCTGCGACAATGTCGGCGCAAGGATGCGGCGCACCGATTCACGATGCACATGGCGTATAACGGAGTAGTCATCGAGCCCGGCACGGCGAACGTCGAGCTTGGGGCCAGTCTGGGTCATTTGGGGCACGTATTGCTGCATGGCGACACCCTACTCTTACACGAAACAAAAGGCGCTCATCACAGTGCCGGAACAATAATTTCCGGGCCGGAAGAACTACAACCTAGAGTCCGGTATGAAGAAAGCTAGTGACGCCTTGGTGACACAGCCACCGAAAGCGAGGAGTTATCAACACAAACGCGCAACCTGTGGATAAGTCAGCGTACAAAAATTCAGGAACGCCGCAGCAGCGACGAAATTCAACCATCGATACTAGCGTAAAGCAGGTCCGCGCTGAGCTGGCGAAGCACTCACCGTTGCCCCACTTGTTCCCGGGCCTTCAGCCTTCTTTTCCCCGGCTGGCGGCAGATACTCGGCCTCTTTGCACGAGCAGCCCTGAACAAGTTCCTTGGTGTATTTAAACGCTGTACGAAGGCTCGTGTAGGGCGTCTGCGCCTTTGCCGAAACCGCCTGCCGCATATCGGCGCCGGGATTCTGGTGGTAATACAGCTCAGCAGGTGCTGCGCAACGCGATGAACAGACGTCCGAGTCGCGGGCGAAATGGTTCGGCAAAGTCGAGAAACTGACTGGGAAGAAATATCCGTCGCATAGCCTCACGCAAACAGTCCGATAAGTTGCAAAAGGCAAATTGCCGAACTTGTTCTCGGTTTTCGGACCATCGTCTTCCGTCTGCCAGCCACCAAACGGCGATCCGCTGCCATTATCGCGGCGTCGCGCTTCTTGAACATACTGATTGCCGCAACCATTGCGCGCCAATTCGCGGATGATTTCGTCCTGATGCGAGCGCTCGCCCGTGCCCAGCATCTGTTGTCGCTGAGCATTAAGCTCGCCCACTCTACGCTTCAAACTTTCAAGTTGACCAGCCGCATTCCGACAGGTCGGCGTTTGGCGCAGTGATTTCACGAACAGGAAAGTTTCGTAGCAATCTCCACGCTCTAGCGTGTTTTGGGTCTGGGCAAGTGACCGTTCGTTTTGGCGAATATCGTCTTCAAGCTTCGGCAACTGGCTGCGCGTTTGGCCACCACGCTGACCTTCCGAGACCAAGCGCTGCTCAAGTTGCAAGCAAATATTGGATCCCGAACTTCCAGCACCACGCTGAGGCTGTGCACCAGGCGGCGGCAAGGCGTTCGGCGGCGGCACGGGCGCAGGCGGCGGACCACGGTGAACCGGTTCTCTCGGACGTGGCGGACCATCATTCGCCCATGGCCACCAGCCCTGAGCACTCGCCGTTGAAATCGAACCGGCCAACACCGTCAGCGATAGCCCGACTGCCGCCAGTACAGCTAAAAAGCGCTGCCGCGCCATACGCGCCGATGTTTTCGCTCCGTCCATATCAACCCAACCGCGCACTCAAAGGCCTCACTCGACCAATCCCATTGATTCCATGGAGATCATAGGCTTCGTGGCTATGGGGTCAATAAAGCTGAATTGCGGCATGACTATTCATCAACATGAGATTTCAATCGCTTAGGTGCAGATCAGCCCACCAGACCAAAACATTGACCGGCAGCCTCAAACGCCGTTGATAAGCTGAAGCCGGAATCAAGGACTTACCCAATGCAGATCACCAGCCCGACTGATTTTGCAAAAATCGCGGACCTTTTGCTTGCCGCCCGCCGCGATGGTCGCGCATTGCCGCCACTGAGTGCCGCCGAAAGGCCCAAAACCCTTGCTGAAGGCTACGCCATTCAAGCCCTCGTCTCAAAAGCAATGGGCGAGCCTGTTACAGGTTGGAAAATCGGCGCCACCGCCAAGCTTGTGCAGGAAAAATTCGGCACCGATCGACCGTTTATCGGACCATTATTTGCAACCACAACCTATCCATCAGGCGCGGAAATCCCCGCCGACAAGCTCCAACATAAAAAAATCGAGTGTGAATTCGCGTTCCGGCTCAACCACCCGCTTCATGTACGTGCAGAACCCTACACCCAAGCCGAGATCGTCACCGCCTGCGATGCTCTGATCCCGACCATCGAGGTCGTCAGCCCACGCTTCGCCGCAATCCCCTTCGGCGAAGCCCCCACCGCCATTGCCGATTGGGGCGTCAATGGCGCCATAGTGTTGGGTAAACCTATTACAAACGCCTGGAAAGATGTCGACCTAGCGCTGCATCGCGTCCAACTTACCGTGGATGATGCCTTGGTCGCCGAAGGCACCGGCGCTGCCGTGCTCGGCAATCCTCTGGTCTCGCTCACGTGGGCCGTCGAAGACTTACGCCAACGCGGAATGTCTCTCGCCGCCGGAACCCTTATATCGACGGGTTCCATGACCGGCATGACAGATGTCGCCCTCAACCAACCCGTAATCGCCAATTTTGGCAGCTTTGGCCTCGTCGAAATCACGTTCGTCTGACGCCCAACTGAAAGCACGCCAATCGAACCGACTATTCGCGCATCCCTTGACGCCATTACAGCCCCACGCGCATAACGCCCCAAATCTCTTGAACTTTGCGCCGCCTCAGCGGCAGAGGTACGCCTATGGCCGACGGTCTCGCTCTCTACAACACGTTGACGCGCCGCAAGGAAGCATTCGAGCCCATCGACGCGAAAAATGTGCGCATGTACGTCTGCGGCCCGACCGTCTATGACTTCGCCCACATTGGCAACGCCCGCCCGATCATCGTCTTCGACGTGCTCTTCCGCTTACTCCGCCACGTCTACGGTGACGCTCACGTCACCTATGCCCGCAACATCACCGACGTCGATGACAAGATCAACGCCCGCGCCGTCGCACAATATCCTGGCATCGCCCCCGAAATCGCCATCCGCAAACTGACGGAAGAAACTGCCGCCCAATTCCACGCCGACATCGCCCAACTGGGCGTCCTGCAGCCCACTGTCGAACCTCGCGCCACCGATCACATCGCCGAGATGGTCGCTCTGTGCGAGACCCTCATCAAAAGCGGTCACGCCTATGTCGCCGAAGACCACGTACTCTTCGATGCAACCTCCATGCCCGACTACGGCAAACTTGCGAACCGCTCGCTCGAAGAAATGGAAGCCGGCGCTCGCGTTGATGTCGCGCCCTACAAAAAAGGTCCAACCGACTTCGTGCTCTGGAAGCCGTCAAAAAAAGGCGAACCCGCTTGGCCCTCGCCCGCAGGCATTACAACTCGAGGCCGTCCCGGTTGGCACATCGAATGCTCAGCCATGGCCGCTAAACACCTGGGCAAGGTGTTCGACATCCATGGCGGCGGCATAGATCTCGTCTTCCCCCATCATGAAAACGAAATCGCCCAATCCCGTTGCGCCCACGGCACCGCCGTGATGGCGAATGTCTGGATGCACAATGGCTTCCTCCAGGTTGAAGGCGAGAAGATGTCGAAAAGCCTCGGCAACTTCATCACCATCAACGAACTCCTTCGCTCCGACAAAGTCGGCCACCAAGCTTGGCACGGTCGCGTCCTTCGCTTGGCCATGCTATCAGCCCATTACCGTCAACCGATCGACTTCACCTTCGAGCGCCTGAACCATGCCAAGGCGACGCTGCAAGAATTCGCTTCTATCGTCGCCGATGTCGAAGCCACGACCCCGAGCGAAGAAGTCCTCGCCGCCCTCAGTGACGATCTCAACACGCCCAGCGCCATCTCAATCTTGCACGGCATTGCCAAGTCTGCCCGCCGAGGCGACGCTGACCGGGCAGGGGAACTGCGTGCC
>JABFRJ010000229.1 GCA_013141255.1 Hyphomicrobiaceae bacterium | reverse complement strand
TCTGCGGACTAGATTTATCGCAGAGTTGAGGTCGTGCCGAACGATCTTCTTTGAACAGGAGTTGGCCAATGGGTAAATCAAACCGGGTGCTTGGACACTATGACAAACCCATGTGGGAGAGCATCGCAAAGCAAAAATGGGCGCTGCAATACTGCGCGAAGAGCAATAGCTACCGCTACCCGCCGTCACCGGTGTGCCCCGTCAGTCTGTCGATGGATTACGAGTGGCGGCCGATCAAAGGGACGGGGGAAATTGTTTCGTGGGTGATCTTTCATAGAAAGTATTTCGACGATCATCCTGCGCCTTATAACAACGTGGCAGTCAGGCTCGACGAGGGGCCGATCGTTATTTCCAATCTCGTTGGCAAAGAACCTGAAGGCAGTTGGATCGGCCGACGAGTCGAAGTTGTCTACGAGGATCACGAAGACTATCTCCTCCCGCGAATGAAGTTAGTTTGACCGGAGACGGCCTTCTCGTAAGCGGCCGTCAGCCGACCGGCAAACAACCTCCTGCATTCGGAGATGATAATGACGACAGCTCAGGACCGGCAAGACGCGGTTCCTAAACCAGCGAAGGCGGGATTAGTAGTGGGTGATCCTCGTCAGGGCTGGGCACATGCTGATGGTGTGATGTCGCTGGGGCTCAACCAACCCGTCGTACCAGCCCAAGCGATTGATCGACTTATGATCCACGAAACTTTCGCGCGATGGGGCATCGCCTGGGACGAGGGTTGCCTGGACGTGATCCGCTCATTGTTCACAGACGACGGTGAACTTGTGATCTTGGAAGCGACAAGCAAGCCGCTGCAACATTTGAAAGGTCACGATGCCATCTTGGAACACGTGCGCCGAACTCGCGCCGTACAAGCAGATCAGCGGCGGCATGCGATAACGAACATCGTTGTGGAACAGCTCGATGCAGAGCACGCCACTGCGCTGGCCTACGGCGTGGTAACATGCGTTAAAGGTGGACAGATATTTCTGGGTGCAACCGTTTTCTATCGCGGCGATCTTATCAAGCACCCGACATCCGGTTGGCAGTTTATGAATTTCATCATCGGCATGGACGCGTACGCCCGGGCCAAGAACTGAGCGACAGAGAGTGGTGACCATGACGGCTCGCACTTACTCCAACATCCTCGACCCTGACATCTTCCCGACGGAAAAAGGACCACCGCATGCTCTGTTCGACACATGGCGCGAGTCGGACCCCGTACACTGGAACCCTCCGGCTCCGGCCTACAATCCAGCACCACCGGTTTCGCCTGTGACCAAAGGCTTCTGGGTTCTTACGCGCCACCAGGATGTGTTCGACGTTTCCCTCGATCAGGAGCGCTTCAGTTCCCATAATGAAGGCTTTGTTATCTGGGATCCCGCAGAAGCCGCTCTTTCCCGGCAGCGCGCCAATCTGATGGGCATGAAATCGGCGGAACACGCCGCCCTCAGACATGTAGTAATGCGCGCTTTCACGCCAAAGGCGATGCAGGCAATCGTTCCCGAGATTGACAGGTTGTCCAGGGAAATCATTGACGACATCGTCGATAGCGGCAACTGCGAATTCGTTTTCGACGTTGCCTCGAAGTTACCCGTCTACACATTTTGCCAACTCATGGGCATTCCTGAAGAGTATCGATCCAAAGTGGTCGACCTTGGGAATGCCATGGCCGACGTTGAGACACGTAGCCAGCATACGTTTGATCCCATGGTGCAATTGAATGAGATCTCAGAAAGTGTGTCGGCACAGAAGCGCCATGTGCCTGACAATTCACTGATGAGCATACTCGTTCACGACCAAAGCCTTGGCTTGAGCCAACTCAACATCAATATGTTGTTCCAACTCTTCGCCATCGCGGGCCATGAGACGACTCGCAGCACGGCAGCGCATTTTATTCACCTGATGTGTACGCATCCAGATCAGTACAAGTTGCTCGTGAGCGACGTCGATAAGCACATTGAGAACGCGATCGAGGAAGTGTTGCGGTATACAACGACAACGACCCACTTTCGCCGAACAGCGACGATCGATACGGAGATTGGTGGAAAACCAGTGAAGAAGGGTGACAAGATCTATCTTTCGTACGCCGCAGCCAACCGTGATCCGGCCGTGTTCGCCAACCCCCACGAGTTTGACATTACTCGCTCCAATGCGCGCAAACATTTGGCTTTTGGCACCGGTCCCCGCGTCTGCATCGGCGCGCGATTGGCACGGATGGAGCTTCTGGCGCTGTTGAAGCAGATTCTAATGCGCATTCCAGATTTCCGGATTAGCGGCGAACCTAAATGGCTTCGATCCATCTGGTTCAATGCGATCACACACCTTCCCCTTACATTTACACCAAATCGGGTTGGTGCCTGACGGCGACACACACAAACGTGACAGGAGCAGCCATGCATAGACCCACCGTCCCAATCGAGGGTAGTCATGTCTACGGTGACGCAACGCATGTGCTCGCTGAAGGATTGCGACCTGCGACGGCAGAAGAAATTGTTGGCCCGTACTTTCCAGTTCGCCCCATCGTTAGCACAACGAACGATCTCACGGTCATTGCAGGCAGGGAACTACGCGCGCTCGGACAAGTTGTCTACATAAGCGGCAGGGTGACCGATCGCCGTGGTACACCTGTTCAAAACGCAGAATTGGAGATCTGGCAGGCCAACGCCGCTGGTCGTTACCCACATCCAGCGGATGAGAACACGGCGCCCATCGATCAAAACTTCGATGGCCACACAAAAATCCGCACGGACCTAGAGGGTAACTGGCGCCTCAAAACTATCAAACCCGGTGGGTATCCGGTAACGCCAGATTGGTGCCGCCCGCCGCATATCCACTTCGATGTCAGAGGGCGCGCCAGTCGATTGGTAACGCAGATGTACTTCGAAGGTGAGCCGTTGAACGAAATGGACATTCTCCTCCAGCGGTCTTGGGGAGGCAAGGAAACAGCCATTGCTCATTATGTTGGGTCGACCGGCCTGCCAGAGCCAAACGCACTCGTTGCCGTATGGAACATCGTGTTGCTGGCAGGCTAAAACTCTTTAAGGCGACACTACAAGTGCGCATGACTTGTGTGCATTGTTAGTTGTCTTTCGACTGAGCTCTGAACGAGTCAAAATCGCCGAAGCTAATCGAACCGCAGGAGACAAGGTCGAATGTATAATATTGGATCATTATTGATTGCTATACCTCTCGCTTTGGCATGCGCCGTTCATGCAGCACCAGCGCAGGTTCGTGTCGAGCTTGTGAGCTACGACGACGTGACAATCGAGACGCTGGTGCAGGGAACAGGACCGGCTATCGTGGTGCTCCCATCATTGGGTCGTGATAGCTACGAAGACTACGATCAAGTGGCTGCGTCGCTTGCATCGTCGGGGTTCACGGTGCTGCGACCGCAACCAAGAGGAGTCGGAAAATCAGTAGGTCCAATGAGCGGGCAGGACTTGTATAGTTTCGCACGCGACGTTGCGGCCGTGATCGACCAGCAGGGCGGCAGGCGTGCCGTCATCATTGGTCACGCGTTCGGACATTTCATCGCAAGAATGACTGCGGTGCAGTATCCTTTGAAGGTGCGCGGCGTAGTCCTGGCGGCGGCATCTGCCAAAGATACAGGTCAGAGATTTCCGGACGTGTGGACGTCACCTGGGCGCGCAGGCAATGCATCTCTACCGGTCGAGCAGCGCCTAAATGCCTTGCGTTTAGGATTTTTCGCCGCCGGGAACGATCCAGCAATTTGGCTCAAGGGTTGGCACACCGACGTGCGCAAAATGCAGGTAGAAAAGCCAGTCCCACCGTCAGTCTGGTGGGCTGCCGGCAACGCACCGTTACTTGAGCTCATTCCGGAAGAAGACCCGTTCAAGCCACGTGATCGCTGGGATGAGTTGGTCAAGGAATTTGGCAGTCGCGTGACAGTGGTCACTATCCCAAAAGCGTCGCACGCGTTGTTCCCCGAGCAGCCAGAAGCTGTGGCCCACGCCATTCAGAAATGGGTCAACGCACTTTCGAATTAAACGGGTTGCCTTTGGGAAGGATTGTGGTGAGCGTGCTGAGAACGCGAACAGGCGAAAAAGCTTACGCCATTGTCGCTGTATCGGCGACATAAAGTGTGTTCGTGGCGGCCGATCGCGCAGCTAAACGACCAAATATGAGCGCTTTGCCGAGTGCCGCGCCAGGTATCTCGCCGTGTCCGTGGAAACCACCCACGACCTCCCCAGCGGCGAATAGGCCATCGATCTCCATGCCGAGGACATCGATCACTCTCATCGCTCCATCAACGCGGATGCCGCAATATGTCCCAAGGATTACCACGCTCGACGGGAAGGCGTAGTACGGTGCAGTTCTGATCTTCACCCGCGGGCCTATTCCAGGCGCGATTTCGGTCCGACCGAAGTCGCGATCAACGCCCGCGTCGACTCCGGCATTGTATCGATCGAGGGTGTTCTCGAGATTTTCGGGAGGCACACCAATCATACCGGCAAGTTCTGCGAGTGTGTCGGCTTTCAAGACGTCGCCTGTGGCGACGCGAGATTTGAAGCTAAAGGACGGCATTGAATCGTCGCTCTTGTCCATGACGCCCTGGTCGAAAATTTGGTACGTGATCCTCCCCGGCTGGGCCATGCACGCGTTGCTGTGCATCTTGAACGTGATCGCCTCATTGACGTAGCGGTTCCCGTTCTTGTTCACAACGATTGCACCCCTATAGATTGGATGCACAACAGCGTTGCTCTTGCCGGCCGGATGTACCCCAAAATTTCCTTGGATATGACCGACATCGAGAAGGTCTGCCCCAAGCTTCCATGCCATGAGTAGACCGTCGCCTGTGTTTCCCTTGCCGCCCGATACTCTTGCCGACGCGAACGCTGGGGCAAAGCGCTTGATCAATTCGGGTGACCGCGTAAATCCGCCGCTGGCTAATACGACACCGTGTGTTGCGTACGCAGCGAAGGGCTCTTCCCCCTCAACGGCGACTCCCGTCGCGCGACCTGTAGTCGGATCAGTTGTCAGCTTCCATGCGCGCGCACCGTAAACGATGTCGACCAATCCGGTTGCTAAAGCCTTTTCGAGCAACAGTGGGATGACGGCTGACGGTGTAATGGTGTGTGTGCGTCGCACAGAGTTTCCCGGCGAGTCACGGACGGTTGGTGCAAACTTGGCACCAAGCCCTCGCAGCCAAGCATAAGTCTCGGCTTGGTTCTCGGTGTAGGCTCGCACGACATCGGGATCGTTCTCATTACCGCCGTACCGTCTAAGGTCATCAAAAAGCAACGATGGAGTGTCGGCGATACTGTTTGCTTCCTGAATGTCCGTTCCTGCTAAGGCAAAGCTGCCGCCACTCATCACTGTGGAACCGCCGATCTCGCCTTCTTTCTCAAGGATAAGGACGCTTAGTCCCGCCTCGGCAGCAGTGAGTGCAGCGGTCAAGCCGGCCCCACCAGCGCCGACGACGATCAAATTCGTTTTGCGATCCATATCTTGCTCCCTGAATCATCGGTGCGGCTTAGGCGATCGTGCGGCGCTCCATCGGGTCACACCGGCGCGCACAGTTCTGCAGCCCGCACCTACACGGAGCGCAGTCAGGTGGGGCCGTCAAACTAGTTTTTTGCGCGCTCGCGTGACCCGATCGAGGCTACGGAAAGTCCCGCGTTTAGTCGCCATCACCGTGGCGCTCATTGAAGGAGGCCGCTTCGGCGAGTATCCATTTGCGAAAACGCTTGATGCGTTCGTCGCCAGCAAGCTTACGCGAATAAGTTAAGTAAAATTGGGTCCCGTCGCTGTGTCGGTGCTGGAACGGTGCGATGAGCTTACCGCTATCGAGTTCACGGACAATTAGTGCGCGCTGCCCGATAGCAGCCCCCATCCCATGGACAGCGGCCTCAAAAGCAAGCGATGAGCTCTCGAACATCGCGCTGCCGCACTGTGGTATCGAGAGGTTTGGCACACTGGCGATCCAGTCTGCCCAGTCGTCCGGTCGTGCGCTCGAGTGCAGCAAAGGCACCTTTGCTAGGTCGTCCGGTGTTTTAAGTGGAATTCTTGCCAACAAGTCAGGGCTTACCACCGGCTCTGTTACAACCGGGAAAAGCGGGTGAATATCAACACCCGGCCAGTCGCCTTTGCCCATGAGGATTGCTACTTCGATGGTGCCAGAACTGACGTCATTGATATTTGGCGGCGTCGTCGTGAATGTAATCGGGTACTTTGGGTTCTGCTGCATGAACGCCGGGAGTCGTGGCACTAACCAGCGCATACCGAAGGTCAAATAGGTACTGATATGAAGTTCACGACCGCTTTTAAGGGACGTCGTGGAGGCATTAATCTGATCGAATGCTGCCGAGAGCGCCTCGCGGTACCGTTGCCCCTGAGGTGAGAGCACGACTTCACGGTTCATTCGCGTAAATAGAGCAGTCCCCAAGTGCTCCTCGAGCACTTGCACTTGCCGACTTACGGCTCCCGGAGTGACACAGAGCTCGTTGGCAGCCTTCGTGAAACTGCCGTGCCGCGCGGCTGCCTCGAAAGCACGTAGTGCATTGAGCGGGGGAAGGTAGCGTCGCGACATGTTTTCCTCTCCTGATCCGGTCAAGCCAGACTTTTCTTGCATCATGAACGGCTGCGTCCATTCCGGCAAGCTCAGCGGTCTCCCAATTTGACGTTGTGATGCGCTCAATTCCGCAAGCCTCCGATCCGGCATCGGTTTCAAGGCCGTTGATGCGGGAAGGGGGTGTTACTCGATACTAAAATGTTCGCGCCTTATTCTCATACAAATAGGAGGAAATATCGCCGTCGTCGGCCTCTCGGACCGTCTTGCTATTGAGAGGACGCAGCCGCTAATCATTCAATAGGACGAATGAATGGGAGGCTTTGATGCTGAGCGGCACGGATAGAGTTGCAATGGTCACCGGTGCTTCGAGAGGCATAGGCAGGGCAGTTGCGGATCGTCTCGTCGCCGGAGGCTTTAGAGTATCCGCTGGTGTCCGCGAGCCAGCAAAATTTACGCAGACGGATCGCATCGCCTATTTCCGCTACGACGCGGAAGAGCCCAAGAGTGCTGACGCGTGGTTGGCTGCAACGATCGAGCGGTTTGGCACTGTGCAGGCCCTGGCCAACGTTGCAGGGATTATCCGCCCTTACACCCTTTACACAGAAGATGACGCAAACTTCGATGAGATGTGGCGGGTGAACGTGAAGGCTCCCTTGAGGCTTATCCGCCTGACGCTGCCACACTTGAAGGCGAGCGGGGAAGGAAGGATTGTTAACGTCGTGTCGGTGTCAGGCAAGATGTTGGCCTCCCCTGTAGTTGGATATGCTGCCACTAAGCACGCGATGATGGCTGTAACGACCGCGGTGCGCCGCGACGCATGGAAAGATGGTGTCAGAGCGACGGCCATTTGCCCGGGCTTTGTGTTGACAGATATGGGCGCAGGATCAACTCGTGTCGCGCAGAACGACATGACGAAAGCAGAGGATTTGGCAGAAATGATCCACACGGTCTTGCTTATGCCGAACACGGCTGGTGTGCCGGAGGTGATTGTTGACTGTCTAGATCAGTGGTGATGCGCGTTTTGTGCAGTCCTGCATGGTAAATGGCGTTGATTCCGCGAATCGGGCCGCTGGCTCCGGTGATCAGGAGAACTGGAAGTATTGCTAGTGCTGCCGACCGCTGCTAGCGGACTGCGAGTTGCGAACGGGTTATGAGTAATCAACGATGGGCGCGACGATGAACACCATACGACCGGCATCCGCTCTGCAGCTGTTCTCGCTCGTCAAGGACAACGGACAGCTTGAGGTCTATCTCGCGAACGTTCCCGTGCCTAAACCGCGCGCCGACGAAGTTGTCGTCAAGGTTCTCGCTACACCTATAAATCCATCGGACCTCGGGCTGCTGTTCGGTGCTTCCGACTTGACGACGATCCGCGCCTCAGTGCGCGACGGCTTGCCGAATGTTACGGCCGACATCTCACCCGCTGGCATGCAAGCAATGACCGGACGTGTGGGCGAAGCCATGCCAGTCGGCAATGAAGGCGCAGGGATCGTTGTAGAATCCGGCACTTCGCTTCAAGCCCAGGCGTTACTCGGAAAGACGGTCGCGGCGCTTGGAGGGGCAATGTACGCGCAGTATCGCTGCCTCTCGGTATCGCAATGCATGCTCTTGCCCGACGGAACCGATCCAAAAGACGGCGCTTCGTGCTTCGTCAATCCGCTGACATCGTTGTGCATGACCGAAACGATGCGGCGGGAAGGGCATACGGCCCTAGTGCATACCGCAGCAGCGTCTAATCTTGGCCAAATGCTGGTCAAAATCTGCAAGATGGATAACATCCCTCTGGTTAACATCGTGCGCGGTGAGGCCCAGGCCACACGCCTCCGCGGCATCGGAGCGACCTTTATCTGCAACTCGGCTGCGCCCACTTTCCTCGACGACCTGACTGCTGCACTCAGCGATACCGGGGCCACAATTGCGTTCGACGCCATCGGGGGCGGAACACTAGCGGGACAGATTCTCAACGGTATGGAGGTGGCTGCTGTTAAGCGCATGAAGACTTACAGCCGTTACGGCTCGGATATTTTCAAGCAGGTCTACATTTACGGCGGTCTCGACGTGACACCGACGGTATTAAACAGAAACTTCGGCCTGTCCTGGTCGCTGAGCGGTTGGCTGTTGACACCGTTCCTAAAGAGAGTCGGCCCCGAAGTGACGCAGCGGCTACGCAATCGCGTCGCCGCCGAGTTGAAGACCACTTTTGCCAGCCACTACAGTCACGATGTATCGCTCATCGAAATTCTGGATCCAGCCGTTATCGCTGCTTATACTAGACGCGCAACGGGCGAAAAGTATTTGATACGACCACATCGCGCGTGAACCGGGTGCTTCCGGGTTGCAGCTGTGCTGGAAGAATGGCTTTACGTGTTCATGGCGACAGGGTGTCGGCCGGCGGGGCGTGAGCGGTGGTCAATTCAGAGGTCTAGCCACGGCATTGAATGGGCAACAGAGGAACGGCCACTTCCAGTCCGTTTGGAAGAAGATCGGTCGTTCAATCAGTTGGAGTATCGATAGAGTAATATCTTATCAAACATGGTCAACTTCGGGTCGCTCAAAAATCATGTTGGCACATCATGCTAGTTCCAGATAATTCGATATTTGTCATTGCAAACTCATCAGGTGCTAATTTCTCGGCGCATGTCGGGACGATAACTCGACGCCTTGCCGATGTCGCAAGCCTACTTTCAGTCCCGATTATTATCGCAGATTACCCCGCCAACTGCTCTACCCAATTGATCGATACAGAATGCTCAATGCGCGATGACTTTCTACGAATTCCATTTGAACCGGGCACAGCCGAGTGGCGAAGCAGCAAACTCGCGACGGCACTCGTTGAAACCGGGCGACGCCAATTGTTGATTTGTGGCTATTGGCTGGAAGAAGGTGTCAGTCTTCTAGCTCTGCACGCTTCGCTAGTCGGCTTTGACGCAAATGTGACGGTAGATCTTTCACCAGCACTCTGTCCGGAGCTTTCTCCGATATTGCAAATGCGGCTCGTCCAACACAACGTTGTAGTGACGACGTCCACGCAGGTATTGAGGGAATGGGCGGCACTTGCTTCCGTTGAGAATAGAGCCGCGTTAGAAAGCCTAATTGCAATCCACCAACCATCTTCATAGTAAACGCAACTATAGGCTGCAATGCATAGCGAAGTCGGATACTTTATTCTAACGCGGGAGTAATACCGGGCACATTTGGGGCCGCGATGTATTTCGGGTGCCGGCTTGAGCGGGCAGGCCGACGCGTTAGAACGCGCGTGCCGAGAAGTGCCTTCGATTTGGACACTCGAAGGTTAAGATCATGACAGCCGTTAGACTTGCCGGTGTTCCCGCATGGCCACCGGATTTGCAGTCGTACGACTACTTACAAACACTGACTTTCCCGCAATTTGCGTGGGAACTCTTGAGACGATGTCCAGCTTATCTCGAAGCGGTGCGGTTTGCCAAATCGAGTCAGTGTTGGCGCCTTCCTGGTGCGCCTCAAGTTCTAATGTCGCGTGATCGATGCGTCATCGAGGCGGCACGGAGCTTTGACATGCTCTCCTTTCGTTGCACCAGGTCTCACTGCTCCTGACGCTCCCGTCGTCTGGCTGCCGGATGTCGAGCACGCCGCCATCGCTGCAAATGCGCAAATAACAACAGACGTGCTCTTGCGTGATTTCGTCGTCACGGCGCTAAGGATACGCACTCATATTCACTTCGATGGCCATGGACGACAGATCGTGACGATCGAGAACGAGAATTACCGCGCCACACTCATCATTGGCGGCGCGGTATTAACTTTGGGGGCGGTCCATCTCCGAATCGGTCACATAAGCATTTCCGAGCTTGCCGGCCATGTTAGTCGCATCAATGGATTGGCGCACTTGCTAATCAATCAGAGATTTATGGGCCCTCAGCGTCGGCCAAGTCCAGGTGACGCAAAACATCTTCGCAACGCAATAATTGCTCTCGACGGTGAACAAGTTGGTGTGTCGCGACGTGAAATCGCAACAGTCATCTATGGCCACAAGACCGTAGTCGGTGAATGGTCCGAGCCGTCGGGACGTCTTAAAGCGATGGTAAAGCGGGATGTACTGAGGGGGCGGCGTCTGGTCGAGGGGGGATGGCGCGACCTGATCACAGCAGGGACGTTTAAGGCGGAGGCCTAAACGACTCTCCCGATCAGCGGTACTTTGGCGCACAATCGATCCGACAATTCCTGCCAGGAGATTATGTCGTGACATCGCAACCGCTTGCGTCTCCCTACCTTACATTGAACGAAGCTGCCGCCTTCTTGCGACTTGCCCCACGAACCCTAGACAATATGCGACAGCGAGGAACAGGCCCGCTCTACAACAAGCATGGCGGTCGGGTCCGCTACCATCGTGACGATCTGATGGCTTGGGCCGATCAGTCGCGGCGCCGTACGACGACGGAGAAGGTCCCTTTGGCAGAAGCGCGATCTGGATCCAAAGCCGTTGCCGACTAGAGCGGCGCCATTGATCTCGCCGCTCGTGGCGAGCACAGCGCTGCTATTAGTTCTCGTATCCGTCAGCGAACGGCCGCCGCACTTCGTCTGGAACGTCAGTCCGAGCGTTCCCGTCGGACTATATGTGCTCGACTCCGAAACATTGCGCGTCGGTGATACCGTTGTCCTACACTTGCCACCTCTGGCGGAGCGACTGGCGGTTGGCCGACGCTATCTACCGGCCAGCGGTCTCTTGCTGAAGCCAATCGCCGCCATAGCGGCAGATCGCGTCTGTCGCTGGCAGGCGCATGTGTTGATCAACGGCCGCGTCCAAGCAAAGGCAGTTCTTCGTGACGCCGCTGGACGGCTGTTGCCAACCTGGCAGGGTTGCAGGCTTCTGCGGCCAGACGAACTCTTTGTCTTGTCCCCGTTGAGCGGTA
>JABFRJ010000558.1 GCA_013141255.1 Hyphomicrobiaceae bacterium | reverse complement strand
AGCGTATTGGGCGCATCAAGCAGCTTGCTGGCCGTGTCATGGTTGGAGATAAGCCGCTGATTGAAGATGAGAAGTTCTCAGAGAAGCTGGCTGCGTGCGAGGTTGAACTCAAGGCGCTTGAGATGACACAGCTGCGCGTCTTGGCTGAAGAGAGCAAACGACGCTCGAACCAGCCGAACCCAGCATCTTCGATCCTCAAAATCAAAGGTAGCGAAATTCAGCAAATGACGACTGAACTTCTGCTCGAAGTCGCTGGTCCGCTGTCGTTGCCGTATATCGAAGATCAGGCTGATTTTGGCACCGATGAATTCTGGGCTGCACCGGCTGCGCCGCAGTATTTCAACTTCCGCAAGGTGTCGATTTACGGGGGCTCGAACGAAATCCAGCGCAACATCATCGCCAAAGCGGTGTTGGGGTTCTGATGCGGCATCCGGCTTCGACTTGCTTGGTCTTGACGGCAGCACTGTTGGTGCTGCTGTCCGGAGCTGTGCCGGTTCAAGCTGGTTGGCCGGAGTTTCGCGATCTATTACTGCGGGCCAAGCCTGACGATGCAATCAACAGCCCCTACGGACAGGCGGTCCAAGCACACTTTGCCGAGTTTCTAGCAAAAGCTGCAGACGAGACCTGTGTTGCTGAGAAAAAGCTCGCTTCGGTCGCTTTTTCAGACTTAGCACACACGCTTCTGACCAGTGCGCTCCAGCACTTTGAGACGTCGACGCGGGACGCCATAGACGCGGAACGCGCCAATGCTACGTTCATCAGGGATGCTGGGCCGTTGGCTGTGAATGAATTGCGGGGCTTAGCTCGATCTGACGTGGTCGGCGCTGCAACTTCGGCCTTGCACCTCCAACATGGGGCTGAATCGATCAAAGCCGCATCGGCGTTTCTATCGATGTACTTGGTCGAACAGAAGGTCAAACACTTCCCACGCAATGGGGTTGCGAGCGCTCAACTCTTCGATCTCTACCAATTGGCGACGGATCCACCCGAACTTGATCTCAATCGAGCGTCGGCGCAGCTCAAACGGTTCTTTGAACTCAGTGATTCTGCCGCGCTGGCACTGAAATCGAGCGCTGACACAGGAAAATTCATGTCGCAGCTTACCGACCGCGAGCGACTTAAATCGACGCTTGGCACACCGCTCCGATCACACTGTATTGCAACCGACTCTTGAACCCGCAACTGAACTCTTAGCCGCAATCGACAAAGGCACACCCCATGGACTTCGATCTCTCAGACGACCAACGGCAAATCAAGGATAGCGTCGACCGGATGTTGGCTGCTGCCTATGCTGATCTGCGCACCAAGGACGCCGCACAAAAAGAGCCTAAAGGCTACAGTGCTGCGAATTGGGCGACGTACGCGGAGCTTGGATTGCTTGGCATTCCATTCTCAGAAGATCACGGCGGGCTTGGTGCGGGACTGACCGAGACCATGCTGGTTATGGAAGCTATTGGGCGCAACGGTGCCATTGAGCCCTATCTGGCGACGGTCGTCCTCGGTGGCGGCGTTCTGCGTCATGCTGGGACCGACGCGCAGAAGGCTGCACTCATTCCAGAAGTGATTGAAGGCAAGCGCACGTTAGCGCTGGCGCAGGTTGAACGGCAGTCACGCTTCGACTTGGCTGACGTTGCCACGCGTGCAAGGCCCGACAATGCGGGCGGATATATTCTCGATGGTGAGAAGATGAGCGTGCTTGGTGGCGATAGTGCTGACACGCTGATCGTCGTCGCGCGCATGCACGGCGGACGTCGAGATCGTGGCGACATCGGTTTATTTCTGGTTGGCGGCACGGCGGCTGGTGTCAGTCGTAAAGGCTATCGCACGCAAGACGGTGCGCGCTGTGCGGATATTACATTCACCGACGTGAAAGTTGGCCCGGAGGATGTGATTGTTGGCAAAGGTGGCAACGGTCTGGCCGTGCTCGAACGCGTTGTTGACGAGGCCATTGCTGCGGTGAGTTCAGAAGCGGTTGGCGCCATGAGTTCGATGCACGAACTTACGGTAGACTATCTCAAGACGCGCAAGCAATTCGGCGTCCCCATTGGATCGTTCCAAGTGCTGCAGCATCGCTCGGTAGATATGTTTACCGCCCTTGAGCAAGCGCGTTCGATGGCGTTCTACGGCACTATGATGGCGGGCGAAGAGAGCGCTACTGAGCGACGGAAGGCTCTGTCGGCGGTTAAAGTTCAAATTGGCCGAAGTGCCAAATTCGTTGGCGAGCAAGGCATTCAACTGCACGGTGGCATCGGCATGACGATGGAATACAAGGCTGGCCACTTCTTTAAACGGCTCACCATGATCGACATGGCGTTTGGCAATGCCGACCACCACCTGACGCTGTTGGCGAAGCAGGGCGGATTGATTGAAGCGGCTTGACTGTGAGACTGCCAACTCATCCGCGTGATCGCGCGGATGGGTTCAGCGACCTGGGAAATTAGATCTTTAATGGCTTGATTTTGAGAATATGGTCGAAGCTGCAAGGCCGGCCAGCATGGCGAGAAGCACAGTCAACAAGCCGTAAGCCAAGGGTTTCTCATGAGCGAACGAGTGTGTCAGGCGCTCGAGACCTTCGCGTTCCATCTTTATGCGCACGTTGTACTGGCTCAGCAGACGTTCCTGGCGGAAGAGATAGACCCGCGTCTCGAAGGGGCCGACCGGCACGTTCGCAGGTAGTGCTACGGCCGCGCGGAACAGGCTCTTACCGATGAAGGCGACGCTATAATCTTCTTGAACATAAAGACCGTCTTTCTTTTTGAGGCGGATGACAGAATTACGGAAGTCGCGCAATTCTGCTGCGGGTAAGCGCTGCTCGGGCTGTGGCGCGGCTTTGTCTTTGGCGTCTTTGGCGGTTGCAGGTTTGGTCACATTCGATAGCGCGGCTGGTGTCATCCGGACGTGATCAAATCCGAGTTCGTAGCCAATCAGAGTTGCTTCCGAGGCAATTTCATCGAGCGGTCGGGTTGAGGCGATAGCGTAATAGCTTGGCACTTCCTCAAAGGTGGCACTGCGCGTATTGAGCCAAATACCGCCGACGCGATCTTTTTTGCGCGCCGTGACTTTCCCCGGGATGCCTTCAACCACCACGACGACGTCATAGACGCCGGATTCAGCGCTGGTCTGGCGACTATTGTGGATCGAGCCAAAGACCACAATTTCGGTGCCGGTGAAACTCGATGTGACGGCGACGTTGCGGGTTGAGACATCAGCTTCGACACTTTCGGGCAAGGCGCTGGATTTCGCATCCTCGGCTTTGGCGGTTGAGCTCGACGCGGACGACGATAGTGGTGCGACGGGTACGGCGCGACCGCGCGGGGCTTCGACGGGGGTGCGCTTGCCGGGCCGTTGCTGCGCGTCTGAGGTTGTGGCGGACAGTGAAGCAACGGCGCACGCCATAAATCCTAACGTCAAGCAGCGTTTCAAAATCAGCATATTGATGAAAGGGCGCATCACTCAGTGTCCAATAGCGGCGAGCGAGAACAGCTCTTTTGGCGTCGAAATCAGGGTCCATGCAATGCGGATACAGACACCCAGAACCATTGCTGCAAGGAGAAAGCGGAGCTGTTCGCCGCGCAACTTTTCACCAGCAACGGCGCCTAGTTGGGCACCAATGACGCCGCCGATCATCAGGAGCAGAGCCAAAACAACGTCGACGGTGAAGTTTGTGGTGGCGTGCAGGATCGTTGTTGCCGCAGTCACAAAGACGATTTGGAACAGTGAGGTTCCGACTACGACGTTGGTGGGCACTTTCAATAAGTAGATCATGGCCGGAACCATGATAAACCCGCCGCCGACGCCCATGATGGCTGCGAGCAAGCCGACGAAGGCGCCTAAAAGCAGTGGTGGAATGGCGCTGATATAGAGGCGCGAGCGGGTGAAGCGCATTTTAAACGGAAGGCCATGGATCCAGCTGTGCTGTCCAGACCGACGACCACTGATGCGGCCCGCCTTGACGTTGCGAATGGTGTTGAGGCTTTCGATCATCATCAAGGTGCCCACGCTGCCGAGTAAGGCGACGTAGATCAGGGACACGAAGACGTCGAATTGGCCGGTACGGCGTAGAACTTTGACGAGCTCGACGCCGACAACGGAACCGGCAACACCACCGACCAGCAAAACCACGCCAAGTTTGATGTCGATGTTGCGGCGTTTCCATTGTGCAAGTGCACCGGACACAGATGACGCCACGATTTGTGCCGCCTCGGTGCCGACAGCGACGGCCGTTGGAATACCGGAGAAAATCAAGAGTGGCGTCATCAAGAACCCGCCACCGACGCCAAACAGGCCGGAAAGAAAGCCCACAGCCGCACCCATCCCGACGAGCAGAAAGATGTTCACAGACATCTCAGCAATCGGCAGATAGATGTTCATGGCCCGCGCCTGACACGCATTTTGATGCGGCCTACGGAGTGAACCGCGACCAGCAGGAAGGATTGATCCGCCCTAGCGTGCCCCTTTGGCGGAAAGACCATTGAGACCCGAGCGAACCGTGGGGTTGGCGCGATTTAAAATAGATCGCCGCGCCACGGC
This sequence comes from Hyphomicrobiaceae bacterium, assembly GCA_013141255.1. Taxonomy (GTDB): domain Bacteria; phylum Pseudomonadota; class Alphaproteobacteria; order Rhizobiales; family Hyphomicrobiaceae; genus JABFRJ01. The sequence continues at coordinate 6,914 of JABFRJ010000558.1, read as the reverse complement.
CAACTTTGCCCGGCGTCTCACGTCAGCTCTTCCCTCGCGCAGTCCCTACCCGAGCATAGGGCCACGACTCATGCGTCGGTATCAAGCGATTTATGGTCGCGCAGGCCCAAAAGCTGTCGACTGACGTTTCGTCGCACACAAGACTGGATCTTTGTCACGGGCCGCGATGGCCCTCTATTCGCGGCATCAAAACCACTGATCAGCGCCCCCTTATCGGGTATCCGTTAACGAGCCTGCGGCGGTGGCGCGAAGCGGCGCACTGCAGCGGGCGTTGCAGGAGCTTGAGGCGCTTGTTGACCAGCCATAGCTTGTGGCGGCGATTGTGGACCTTGCTGTGGTTGTGCGTCTTGTTGCTGTGGCTCTGCTGGACGACGATTGCGCCAGGCATCACCAGCCACGCGAGGTTCATTGGCCATGCGATCAACTGCACGTGGGCGCCATTGTGCAATTTCGCCGTCGAGAGCGCCAAGGATGGCAACGTCCAAGGTTGCGACGAGCGTATCGCGGCGGCGCGCAGCTTCTTTATCGCCGCCACGAGCTGCCAGCGAGAACCATTTATAGGCGGCGCGTTGATCCTTGGTTACACCAAGGCCGTTGTCGGTCAGGACGCCGAGATTGAACTGGCTGTCTGCCAAGCCGCGATCGGCGGCAAGTGTGAACCATTTGGCAGCTTCGATGTGATCAGCAGGTGTACCGTCGCGACCGGAAACGAGGACCGCGAGATTGTGCATAGCTTTGACGTTGCCTTGCTCAGCCGCGCGCTTGTACCAAATGCGGGCGCGGGCCAAATCAGCTGGCGTGCCGAGGCCGCGCTCATACAGGGTACCGAGGCGATATTGTGCAAGTGCCAGGCCTTTTGACGCGGCGCGTTGATACCAGGTGTAGGCGAGCGCGAAATCTTGACGGACACCGCGACCCTCAGCTAACCGGCTGCCGACTTCGAAGGCTGCCGACGGATCGCCCTGCGCTGCTGAAATGCGCAACGACATTGGACCGACGGCCGCGGGAGGCAATTCGGCTTGCTCTTGGGCAGCTTCAGTCAGGGCCGTGTTCGCGGGCGCTTTTGGCGTTGGCGGCTGTGCGCCGAATGATGTGACCGTCGCACGGTTGGTTGTGCCAGTGACGATGCTTGCTGCGTTTTTGATTAAGACTTGCGGTTGCTGCTGTTGTGGTGCCTGCGCTTGCGGCGCTGCATTCGATTGTGGCGCTGCATTCGATTGTGGCGCTGCCATGCGCGCGGACGCCAATGGTCGTGCGGTTTCGCGATGGCTGTTGGCCGCGACGATGGCCATCTCGTGAGGCTGGAGTGCGGGCTGCGAGCGATCCAATGCGATGCCTGCAATTGGACTGCCGCTTGTCACGGGAGTCGTATTGACGGCCAAACGTGTTGATGGCTGCGGCTGCACTGCTGGCTCAAGATCATCAGGCTCAAGCATACTCAGATCATCTGTGACGGTCTCGGGCACGCTTTGCGGCGGCATGGAAGGCGCTGGCTGCGGCGCTTCTTGTACTGGATTTGAATTTTGGCGCTGCGCCGTTCCTTGGGGCGCAATACGGGGTTGAGGTTGATCAATTGCACCTGAGCGCTGAGGCGGTTTCGGCACTTGCTGTTGCGGGGCAGCCGACGGTACAGGAGGAACCAAGAGCGGCTGTTTGGTGTCAACGCTATCGCGCAAAGCTGGCCGTGGCTCGATCGTCGCGGCCTTTGGTAAGGCAGGCGTTTTATTTCCGCCTGGGATCAGGCCGCCGTAGCGATCTGCCAAGAGCAGGCTCGCGATATAACTGATAACGACGAGACCGAGCACAAGTGCGACAATGATGACGCCACGCTTTCCAACTGTTGGAGTTCTGGGCTTGGCACGTGGGGCTGCGCGTTTGGCAGCCTTCGGTGCGGCTTCTGCGATTTCTGGTTCTGCAACATTCGCGCCGACGCTGGCGCGAACGCGACTGCGCAGGTTGCCCGATGGGGCTGAGCTTAGCTTAGCGTCATCCTCAACAGGTGCCGTGAGCGTACTCGCATCGATGATTTCGACGTTGCGGTCGAGTTCTGGTTGCGTAACGATGGGTTCTGCCATAGCGCGTGCTGGACGGCGCACGCGTTGTGTTGCGCGCGGCGCGGGCGCTGGTTCCGATTGGATTTCTGGTTGGCGTTCTGGCTGCATCTTGCGCTGAGGCTCTGGCTGAGCCATTGGAGCTGCGGCAAGCGGCGCAACATTCAGCATCGGCTCTGGAGTAGACAGTGCGCGCGTTTCTGTCGCAGCCGCATCGATGGCTTCGACGCGATCAATCAAGCGAACCAGCGCTTCTTGCATCGTATCGAGCATACCGTTGGTTTGTTCGTCTGATTTGCGGCGCTCGCGCATGAAGTCTTGCAACATCGCCTGTGCCGCGACGGATTGATTGTTCACCGCCTGTTGACCTGCGTTCGGGACGGTAGAAGCGAGATGCGATAGGCGATCGACAGCCTTATTGGCGACGATGTCAGCGAGCGCGGACATATCGAATGGTGCCGACGTGGCTGCAGCATCTTGTGGCGTAGCAACGTCTTGCGACGCCGCAGCAAATGCCGTCAAATCGGCGAGATTTTGCTCGATTGCACCCAAGCGACCGAGTTGTTGCGTCACCGAGCCCATTTGGCGGCCAAGTTCGGAAATCTGGGTTTCAATTTGACGGATACTGGCGGCGTCTGCGCCCTTCGATATTCCGTTAGCAACGTTGGCAATGGCCTTATCGAAACGCGTCTCGAGCGAGTCGATACGGTTCATCAAACGATCGAGAGCTGCATCGGGCTTGGCGTTGGCAAGGGACTGAGAGAACTTGTCAGTCAGGGCACCAAAGCGTTCTTCAAGCCAGCCGCGGTCATCGCCAAGACCCGCGATTACAACCGGCGTCGGCGCACGTGGGCGACCCATCAGAGGCGCTGCGCCGTTGGCATATTCGGTTGGCGCGGCGAGTGCCATGGCTTCGACTGACAAACCAGTATCGCCACTTTCGTAGAGCTGCATCAAGGCTTCGGCAGCATCGCTATCCCAACCACCTTCGGGCACAGGGCTGCGTGGACGGAGCATGGGCGTGCGCGTTTCTGGCGCCGTCACTGTCGGTCGAGGATCGAGCACAAAGCTGATGGTGTCGTCGGATTTTGGCGCGAATACAAACCGATCTGCGGCTGCGCTAGGATCTGATTTCGCGTGCGCGATACGGGTGACAAGATCTGTCATACCCTCTTCGATGCGTCCAAACGCTGCGGCGAGATCGGGCGGCAATGTTGGGCGTGCGCGTTCGGCGTCGCGGGACATGCGCTCAAGTTTGACTTGCATATCGCGCATTGCTTCGGCGTGACGGTTTTCCACTTCGTGCAAGCGGCGTTGAATTTGACCAGTCATCTGGCCGAGTGCTTCCCCCAGCCAATCGGACGGATTAGTCGACGGCGCGGCTTGCTCGACGACGCGGACGGTCGGAGCATTCGGATCTGGAACGACATCACGAGGAAAATGCATGGCAGGTCCGGCAGCCTCAAAAACTGTGGTGCAGCGGCTATGCAATGAGGGTCCCGTTACTGGGCCTTGATGCACCGCATAGCGTTGATGTTTTACACGGGAGGAACGCGACACAGGAGGAACGCGACATGGGCACAAGGGCAATTGGCGAGCATACAACTGACAATTCAGTTGGCGGCGGCATCGTCGTCGCTATCATTACGCGACTCAGTTCCCGCAAACCCCAAGGTCTCAATCCGCAGTAAATGAAGCGTTAAGCCTGGGCAGTTCTGGCTCTGGTCAGCAGCTGGACATGGCCCAAATGCCTCTATTATTGCTGGAACGTGACACGAGACTTGGTACCGATTGGGTCATAAATGTAATGTCGGCGAGTAGTCAGACAGCCCGCAATTATGGCAGCTACTGCCTTATTCGTGTGGGATTTTTGGTGCAGATACCGCTCAGCGTTTTAGAACGGTCGCGCAGGAGATCTCGATGACATCGCATTTTCGTAACCCGTTAGCCCCCACGGCACGAACAATTCAATTGCGCGTTGGCTTAGTTGCATGCGCCGCAGTCGTCGGGCTCGCGGTTTTTTCAGTCAGCGCGTTGGCAGCTGAACCGCCTCAAGGAAAAGACGCGAGTGGTCGTTACACCATGCAGCCGACTGATGGCGGTTTTCTGCGGCTTGACACTTCAACAGGCATCTTGTCGTTCTGCCGCACTAAGAGTGGCGCTTGGAGCTGCGATGCGGTTGCCGATGAGCGTCTTGTACTTGAGGACGAACTGAAACGGCTGCGGACTGAGAATGACGACCTCAAGTCGACGGTCCGGAAACTTGAAGACATTGCAGGTTTACCGTCGGACAAGGAACTCGAAAAAAAGGGAACTGGTCCGAATTCTGGTCCAAGTTCCGGTTCGGGTGGTTTCAAGTTGCCGAGCGAGGAGGACGTCGACAAGGCCATGAGCTACGTCGAGCGCATGCTCAAAAAGTTCAAAGACAAGCTCAAAGATCTCGAAGCTGAGAGCGGCAAAAAAGGCACCCAGCTCTAAATGTTTTCACGGGCGCTTTTCGATGTGCAGCGCACATCGGCGTACTCCGGACAGGGCGGCGAAGTCTTGTTCGTTCTCGCTTTCGCGATGCGCCGGTCGCGGTTCTCGACGTTTGCTGAATTCGCGAGCGGGCGCGCACGTCAGACCGTAGTCGAGATAGTTTTGCTCTGTGGGCGGAGAGGCTGACACGTTATGCACACAGCCTCCGCCGCGTTGGTGCTTAGGCCTTCGTTTTGTAGCGCGCGACCGCTTCTTCGATCAGGCGACGCGCTTCGTCGGCATTGCCCCAATGATGGATTTTGACCCACTTGCCGGGCTCCAAATCCTTGTAATGCTGGAAAAAATGCTGAATTTGCTGTGTCGAAATTTCTGGCAAGTCACTGATTTCCCTGACGTTCTCATAACGCTTTGTCAGTTTTGGCGAGGGTACAGCGATTATTTTTTCATCACCGCCGCCGTCGTCCTCCATAACGAGCACGCCAACTGGGCGGCAATTCATGAAAGCGCCTGGGATAATTGCGCGGGTATTGCAGACCAGCACGTCGATTGGGTCGCCGTCGGCTGATAGAGTGTGAGGTACGAAGCCATAATTGCCGGGATAGCGCATCGGCGTGTATAGGAAGCGGTCGACCATCAGGGTTCCCGAGGCCTTATCCATTTCATATTTGATTGGCTCGCCGCCCACGGGAACTTCGATTATGACGTTGATATCGTTAGGAGGATTATTGCCGATTGGAATGGCGTCGAGACGCATTTTGAGGCTCCTAAGTCTGGCTCTGTTTAATCTGGCTCGGTAACTAATGTTCTGTAAGGCTCAATCTGCCCCACGGCAAATAGGCCCTGACACGGTTTGATGCTGCCTTGGCAGCGTCCCGTTTGGCGGGCATCAATGGCACATCCAGCGCTTTGTGAAAGCGGGAGAATGGTATGACACGTGCACGGCAAACTGACCTTCTAAACTGTGTTGTTTTTGGCGCTGGCGTCCTTTTTGCAGCGTTTGTGCCAGCTTTCGCGCAAGATGCGACGCGCGGCATTGTCACGACTATTGACCTCAAAGCCTGCAAACTTGTGAAAAAGCACGCAGACGGAAATTCTTGGATTTGCAAAGGCTTGAGCGCTTATCCCGTGTATGTTGCGGAGGGCGATCTCAGGTTTTTTGTCAGTGTCGGCGTGGCGCCTGAAAAACGGCGTGCGGCCCAACAGACCTTAAAACCATTCAATACACTCTTTCCGGGCAAGACCACGCGCACGAGCATCGAATGGCGCGTCGGCGGCACGAGCGCTGCGCGGACGCCGTATGCCACCATCATTCGGTATCATACGATGCGCGACGAGCAAGGAGGCCAAACCCAACGGGGCGAAGTTTTGGTCGTGAGCAAGGTCTCGGCTGAGGAGACTTGCCACTTGGCGGTTATCGACGCCTTGGCGACGCCAAACGCAATGGAAATGGCGCGCCGCATCGCCGATGAGCGCGCGTCCCCCTTCTCGTGCAAAGACGATCCAAAAATTGAAGGCCAAACTGGCAAAAGCCCAATGTGACATTGAACTAACCGTTATCGCGGTTTGAAAATGCGATCGTAGACTTCACTGCGCGATGCCATTGGTCGAGTCTTTTTTGCCGCGTAGCGTTTGGCATTGACGGCGTGAAGCGTTTGTCGCGATGCCAGAGTTTGGCGAACTCCGCTTGATCAGGCCAGACGCCGGCGCTTGATCCAGCAAGCCAAGCTGCACCCAGTGCAGTCGTTTCCAGAACTTTAGGCCGATCCACGGGCGCATCGATGATGTCGGCCAGAGTTTGCATGGTGATATCGCTTGCGACCATGCCTCCGTCCACGCGTAGAACTGTTTCTGTTGAGCCGGACGCGTTCGGCCAATCGGCACGCATCCCTGCGATCAAGTCGTGCGTTTGATAGGCGACACTGTCGAGCGCGGCGCGTGCGAGTTCAGCTGGGCCTGAATTTCGTGTCAAACCGAAAATGGCGCCGCGGGCGTCAGGTTGCCAGTGCGGTGCGCCTAATCCGACAAATGCGGGTACTAAGATCACGTCTTGTGTTGGATCTGATTGCGTGGCCAGCGTGCTGCTTTCCGCTGCCGACTTGATGATTTTTAGACCATCGCGCAACCATTGCACAGCCGCGCCTGCGATAAAGATCGAACCCTCCAGCGCATATGTGCGCTTACCGTTCAGTTGATAAGCGACTGTTGTCAGTAAGCGATTTTTCGACAGTGTCGGCGCGTCGCCGATATTGAGCAAGGCAAAACAGCCGGTGCCGTAGGTGGATTTGACCATGCCGGGTTTGAAGCAGGCTTGCCCCATGAGCGCCGCTTGTTGATCTCCGGCGATGCCGCAAATTGCGATACTACTGCCGAACAACGCTGCATCTG
>JABFRJ010000182.1 GCA_013141255.1 Hyphomicrobiaceae bacterium | reverse complement strand
GCGCTGCAGTGTTGCTGTGTCACCTGGCGCGATCCGTATGCTCGCCAATTTGCCAAAACCTGTGTTGACGCCGTAAACCGGTTCACCGCCCGCAGCAGCTGCAGCGACGAGGTGCGCTGCTGCATCGATGGCTGCCTTTGCGGATCGGCGGATCTTCACGCTTGCACCATTGCGTAGAACGCGCGCTAGGTCCTCCAGCGTCGCCTGCCCCGGCATGATTTCCAACTGCTCGCGTACCGGCATAGTGCACCTCGTTCTGTCGAACTATTCGCCCAATTATGCGCGTAGTTTGCTCATTGTTTGACGATACCGAGCGACGATCCGCTCGCGGTGAATGTGTTGTCCGTTCTTCACGACATGCCTGCCAGCCGACCAAACATCGCTGACCATGCGGTCATCGCCGGCAAAGATATAACTATCGAGCACATCGTCGCCGCGCTTGCCACTGAGATCGACGGCGTCGCAATCCAGAGCCATTAGGTCGGCGAATGCGCCCACTGTGATGGCGCCTGACGGGCGACCTGCTGCAGCCGCGCCGCCCAAGACGGCAGCATCATAAAGCACGCGCCCCGTTGAGCGATCTGGCTTGGCCAATAGCGCACGTCCACGGTCACGTAGGCGTTGAGAATACTCAAATGTGCGAAGCTCTTCTGATAGCGAAATGCGAATATTTGAGTCCGAACCAATACCGAACCTGCCACTGCACTCTGCGAATCGAACGCCGTCAAAAATGCCATCACCGAGGCTCGACTCAGTGATTGGGCATAGGCCGACAACGGCTCCGCTCTCGGCCAGCCGTTTGGTCTCTTCAGGCACGAGTTGCGTACAATGAATGAGACACCATCTGCTGTCGACATTTTGATTGTCGAGCAACCATTGTGTCGGGCGAGCACTGAGATAGGCCTGGACTTCATCCACCTCTGCTACCTGCTCGGCAAGATGCATGTGTAGTGGAGCTTCCGGCATCAATGTTGTGACAAACGCCAAATCGTCAGGTGCCACCGCGCGGAGTGAATGGGGTGCAATGCCAATACGGGCATCACTGGGCAAACTTGTGATCGCTTTGCGCGCGTGATTGAGCACTTTGGCGAATTGATCCTGCGTGCAGCCAAACCGTATCTGGCCTTTGCCTAGTGGGCGTCGATCACACCCGCCATAACGATACAGGACTGGCAGCAGCGTCAGACCGATACCGGTGTCTGCCGCTGCAGCGGCGATACGGTCAGACATTTCGCCGATGTTATCGTAGAGTTGACCACCTGGTTGGTGATGTAGGTAATGGAACTCGGCGACGGCGGCATAGCCCGCTTCGAGCATTTCCATCTGCACGAGGGCCGCAATATTCTGAACATCGTCGGGCGTGAGGTGGTCAAGGAAGCGATACATTTGCTGGCGCCACGTCCAGAAGCTATCTTGCGGATCGGGACCACGCCGCTCCGTCATGCCAGCGGCTGCCCTTTGAAACGCGTGACTGTGTAGGTTGGTTGGCGCCGGCAAAAGAATTCCGATACTGCTGGCGGCGACTTCGGTCGCATTTCGGATGTTCGCAATTCGACCATCCGCGCCAACGTCAATGCGGATGTTCTCACGCCAGCCGTCGGGCAAAAGCGCTTGCTTTGCCGTCAGAGATTTCAGTCCACCTGCAAGTTCCACAATTTACCTCTATGGGTCTTAGATTATCAAATGCCGGACTGATTGTGGTGTATTCGAAGATGACATAGTGGTCAGGACCTTGGTGCGCGCAATTTGCCCGCATTCACAACCGCTGTGCAGGGGTTGAAGCCCAGCATGTAAGATAGATCTGCTGGCCTATCGATCGTCCAGAGAGCAAAATCAGCGCGCTTACCGACAGCGAGCATCCCGACTTCAGTACTTAGGCCCAGAGCAGCTGCGGCGTTGCGTGTGGTTCCCGCGAGCGATTCCTCAGGTGTCATCCGAAAAAGCGTGCATGCCATATTCATCGCGGTCAAAATTGACGGCATGGGCGATGTGCCTGGATTGCAGTCCGTTGCAACCGCGATGGCAACGCCAGCGTCTCTCAATGCTTGAACGGGTGGCAAGCGCGTTTCGCGCAAGAAGTAAAACGCGCCCGGCAAAAGCACTGCGACGGTTCCTGCGGTGGCCATGGCTTGAATGCCATCATCCGTCAGCCATTCAAGATGATCAGCCGACAAGCCGCGATAGCGGGCGACCAATCTGGCGCCGCCTTGATCGGAGAGTTGCTCGGCATGCAACTTCACGGGTAACTTCAATGCCGTCGCGGCATCAAATACTCGCGCGGTTTGCTGCGGCGTGAAGGCGATGTTCTCACAGAATGCGTCGACTGCATCAATTAAGCGTTCGCGTGCTAACGCGGGCAGCATCTCATTACAGACAAGCGAGATGTAGTCATCCGCGCGACCTTTGTATTCAATCGGGATGGCATGTGCGCCGAGAAATGTTGTCGCGACACGCACGGGCATCGTCGCACCGATCGCGCGGGCAACGCGCAGCATCCGCGCCTCGGTGTCTGTATCGAGTCCATAACCGGATTTGATCTCAAGCGTCGTGACGCCCTCGGCGAGTAGGCTTGCGACACGTGCTCGACTGGCCGTGAGCAATTCGACTTCGCTTGCCGCACGAGTGGCCCGAACAGTGGAGAGGATGCCGCCGCCACGCCGCGCGATCTCCTCGTAAGCTACCCCCTTCAAACGGTCCTCGAATTCGTCGCTGCGGTTGCCCGCGTAGACGACATGGGTATGACAATCGATTAGGCCTGGCGTCAGCCATTGACCGCGACCGTCATACTCGACGTGGGCGTGCGCGGTGCTTGGAAGATTGTCTTGCAGTCCAAGCCACGCGATCCGACCATCGCGGACCGCTATGGCGCCGCGCGGAACCTCGCCGTAACCGGGGCCGTTCATGGTCGCGAGATTGACGTTGAGCCACACAGCGTCCCAGATGTTTGCGTCGGGCAATGTCTGAGCTTCAGCCATTGGCATGGCTCCGTTGGTTGAGCATGACTGCGATGATACGGCACAATGTCTGACCTGATGGCTCTATGCTGACTGTTGATTTTGTTAAATCTTGATCGTCGGATGGCTCAATTATTACGACCTGCTCAGGGCTCAGGTTCATCGTTTGCAGATGCGGCTGCTCGACCCGGCACAGCGCTGTACCCGAAAGGCCATACAGTGCGACACGATTGGCAGTCAGGGTTAGAGGGCTCGTGATGCACATTTTTTGGATCGTGTGCGTATAGCGACCGCGTCTGGTCATAACATTGAAGTCGACGATTGGTTGATGATCTATGGGGCTCGCCGCCACCGCTGCGTCGCCCGCGAAAAAAAATGCATCACTTTCCGTGTCGAGTAGAACGCGCCTGATTGTGTTTGCCTCAGTCACGTACAATTCAAGTCCAATGCCAGACAACACAATCAGGGATCGATCGATGCCGGGAAAAATAGAAAACGGCCCTGCTGCCGAGACGCGCGCAGTGCTTATGCGCCAGTCAAAATTCGCGACTGACGAACCTGGCGGCCCGATAGCGATCTCTGCCGTCTCGCCGCCGCCGTCCTTCCATCGCATACGCCGGAAGGCACTTGGCTCGATTTTGTGTAACATTGCGCTACCCAATTCAATCGCATCAATGATCAACTCGACTCCATTGCTGCCGTTTCTACTTGAGCATCGGCATGCGGACACCGCGTTCTTTGGCGCATTTGATTGCGACTTCGTAACCCGCGTCAGCATGGCGCATAACGCCAGAGCCGCTGTCGTTGAATAGAACGCGCTCCAGGCGTCTCGCTGCTGCATCTGATCCATCGGCGACAATGACCATGCCGGAGTGCTGTGAGTAGCCCATACCGACACCACCGCCATGATGCAGCGACACCCAGGTGGCACCGCCCGCCGTATTGAGGAGCGCATTGAGCAGCGGCCAATCGGAAACGGCGTCGGTGCCGTCCTTCATGGACTCCGTCTCGCGGTTCGGGCTGGCGACGGATCCGGTGTCGAGGTGGTCGCGCCCGATGACAATCGGCGCCTTCAATTCACCGGACCGCACCATTTCGTTGAATGCGAGCCCGGCACGATGTCGTTCGCCCAGTCCTAGCCAGCAGATTCGAGCAGGCAGACCCTGGAATGCGATGCGCTCACGCGCCATGTCGAGCCAACGGTGGATGTGTTTGTTGTCGGGAAAGAGTTCTTTGATTTTTCGATCGGTCTTGTAGATGTCCTCAGGATCACCAGATAGAGCCACCCATCGGAACGGACCTTTGCCCTGACAAAATAATGGCCGGATATACGCGGGTACAAAGCCTGGAAAATCGAACGCATCCTTGACGCCCTGATCGAGCGCGACCTGTCGGATATTGTTGCCGTAGTCCACGACCGGGATGCCGAGCTTCAAGAAGTCCAGCATCGCTTGGACATGCACCGCGCATGATTGCGCAGCGGCAGCAGTTAGACGTGGATGCTCGTCGGGTTGGCGCTGCGCACTCTTCCATTGCTCGACGCTCCATCCGATTGGCAAGTAGCCATTGATCAGATCGTGGGCCGACGTCTGGTCCGTGACCATGTCTGGTCGTACACCGTCGCGGGCGCGGCGCGCTAGCTCTGAGAATACCTCGGCGGCATTGCCGAGCAGCCCGATGGACACGGCCTCTTTACGGTCGCAGTGATGTTTGAGCAGAACCAAAGCTTCATCAAGGTCTTTTGCCTGTTTGTCGAGATAGCGCGTGCGAAGTCTAAAATCGATGCTGGACTGCTGACATTCAACGGTGAGCGAGCAAGCGCCAGCGAGCGTTGCAGCAAGTGGTTGCGCGCCACCCATGCCACCCAGGCCAGCTGTCAGAATCCACCGCCCAGCCAAACTGCCACCGAAATGCTGACGGCCGGCCTCGACGAAGGTTTCGTATGTGCCTTGCACGATGCCCTGGCTGCCAATGTAAATCCAACTGCCGGCCGTCATTTGGCCGTACATGAAGAGGCCCTTGCGATCGAGTTCGTTAAAGTGCTCCCAGTTAGCCCACTTCGGTACCAAGTTCGAGTTGGCGATCAGCACGCGCGGGGCGTCTGGATTGGTCCTGAAGATACCAACGGGCTTACCGGATTGAACGAGCAACGTCTCGTCGTCCTCTAGTGTTTTGAGTGACGCCAGAATGTTATCGAAGCATTCCCAGTCACGTGCGGCGCGGCCGATGCCACCGTAAACGACCAGATGCTTCGGGTTTTCCGCAACTTCAGGATCAAGATTGTTTTGAATCATCCGATATGCGGCTTCTGTCAGCCAGCTTTTGCACGACCGCTCTGCCCCTCGCGGTGCGCTAATAACACGATCAGCATCGAAACGGGGGTCGTTCGACAGGGGATCTAATTTTTTCATAACCAGACTCCATTAAATGCGACGATCAGTGAAGGCCGAGGAATGCAGCGGACAGCGTTGGGTCGTTGCGGGCGGCAGCCGCCGATCCTGACCACACCCTGCGGCCGGATTCTAGAACGCAGATATCGTCGGCTACGCCCATCACTCGGTCGGTATTCTGCTCTACGAGTAAAATCGTCATACCCTCATCGCGTAGCGTCAGCAGCGCACGATAGCAAAGATCAATTACCTTCGGCATTAAACCGAGCGACAATTCGTCGATCATCATGAGCTGTGGGCGCGCCATGAGCGCGCGGCCAATCGCCAGCATTTGCTGCTCGCCACCTGAGAGATTGCCAGCAATCGAGGTGATGCGTTCACCGAGACGTGGAAAGAGGTCGATCACGCGATCACGGTCGCGTTTAAATTCTGCGGCAGGGTGGATTAATCCACCCACTCGCAGATTGTCTTCAACAGTGAGGTCCTTGAAGAGACGGCGACCTTCCGGCGAAATGGCTATGCCCTGACGCACGCGCTCTGTTGGGGTTAAGCCCGTAACGTCACGCTCGCCGAAATAGACTTGGCCTGCCTTGGCCGCGACGTGACCAGCAATGCACATCAGCGTTGACGATTTGCCAGCGCCGTTCGCACCCAGCAAACCGGTTATTGTTCCGGGACGCAACGTGAGCGATAGGTCGCTCATGGCTAGGAACGAACCGTAACCGCAGGTAAGATTGTCAATACGAAGCATGGACGCCTCCCTTTTCGGCCACAACGTCGCCACCGAGATAGGCAGCTCGCACTTCCGAATTATTCATCACGCCCCGCGGCTCGCCGTCTGCGATCTTCCGACCGTTATCAAGAACGACGAGACGTTGACAGACACGGATAACCTCTCCCAGATTGTGCTCGATTAGGACGATCGTCATGCCACTTTTATTCAACTCCACGATTGTGCTGGCAAGATCCCGCGCCTCTTTCGAGTTGAGACCGGCCAGTGGTTCGTCGAGAAGAAACAGTTTTGGTTGAAGTGCGAGCGCGCGTGCCAATTCAAGACGCTTCAAAATGCCGAGTGGCTGGATTGCTGGTTTCTGGTTGGCCAGCGGACCAATGCCAACTTTGTCCAGCATGGCTTGAGCTATTTTCCGCTCAGCAGCATCATCGACATTGACGAGCGCCTTAAGCGGCGACGCCGTTTTATTGTATCCCGCAGCCAACACCACGTTCTCAAGGAGTGTCATATCGCGAAGTGGTTTTACAAGTTGTTGAGACAGGGAGAGTCCCTTTCGGATGCGTCGATCGATTGACAAGTGATCGATCCGTTGCCCATCGAGCTCAACCGAGCCGCTGGACAACTGTACGACACCGGTGACAGCGCGAAGCGCCGTCGTTTTGCCTGCGCCGTTGGGTCCAATGAGGCCGAGAAGTTCGCCTTCGTTGACTTCAAACGACACATGATCAACTGCCGTTAGTCCGCCAAAACGAACGGTTGCGTCACTGACCTTTAGGAGTGGCTTGGTCATGGCTTGCCTCTATTGGTCGTCCGATTACGTGACTGCATCGCAGAGGCAAAAATGCCAGCGAGGCCACCTGGAGCGAACCGCATCATCAGGAACAAGAGGCCGCCGTAGACCAGCAACTTGTAGTCGCCAATGATCTGGAACCAGGCTGGCAGTACGCTAAGCAGTGCTGCAGCAATCGCTACACCCGCAACGGATCCAATGCCGCCCACAACAACCATTGACAGCACGGTGATGGATTCCACGAAGCCAAAACTTTCCGGGCCAATGAATTTTAGATGGTGGGCATAGAGTGCGCCTGCGACGCCCGCGAGCGCCGTGCCGATGGCGAAGGCCGCCAGCTTATAGGACGGCGCGTCGATGCCGAGCACGCGCATCGTGTCCTCGTCTTCGGCAATACCAGCGAATACCCGGCCCATCCACGCGCGTTTGATGTAGATCGAGAGCGCCGCTGCGATAGCCGCAAGGATGAGAGTTAGCACCATGAAGGCAGGTCTTGAGAGGCCTGTATCGGGAATTCCAGAAATGCCCAATTCGCCCCCTAGAGCATCCTGCTGGCGGACAATGCCGACGAATAGAAAGCCAACACCCATCGTCGTTATGGCGAGAAAGTCGGCGCGGACGCGAAGGCTGGCAAGACCAACGACAACTCCAATGATACCGGCGAACGCCATTGCGAACAGCACTGCCAAGAAAAATGGAGCCCCGGCCTTGGTGCTCAACGCTGACGCATAAGCGCCGATGCCGAGGAAGGCTGCGTGTCCGAGGCTGATCTGTCCGCAAAATCCCGTAATCAGATTGAGTGACAAGGCGAACAGAATGCTGATGCCCATCGTTGTTAGAAGTGTGATCTCGTATCCCATGGCGCTCCCTGACTATTTGCTGGCGAACATGCCCTGTGGGCGAACAAGAAGAACGGCAATCAGAAAGGCGAAAGCTATGGCGTTGCGATCTAAGACCTTGCCGAGATAGATCGTGCCAAAGGACTCTATGATCCCGAGGGTCAAGGCTGCGAGCAGCGTGCCTTGCACTGAACCCAAACCACCCAGCACGATAATCGCCAGCGCTTTGTAAGCAGGGACGCTGCCCATCGTCGGCTCGACGAGGTTGTTGAGCAATCCGACCCAGACACCTGCGAATGCTGCAAGCGCGGACCCCACGAAAAAATTGATGTCGCGCACCATTTGCAGAGAGACACCGAATGACTCTGCCATCTGTGGGTCAGAAACGGTCGCCTGACACGCGACGCCGATTCTTGTCCTATTCTGTAGGTAAGCAAGAACCGCGATGATCAAGGCCGTGCCCAGCATCACGGCGATTTCGGCTTGCTTGAATTGGAGCCCCCCAAAAATTGGCACCTGAGACTGCAGCGGTGCTGCCACGAATGACAATCCTGAAGCACCGAATACGATCCGAAATATTTCTTCGGCGGCTATGTAGAGGCCGATTGACGCAATCAGAGCGACAAAGGGTGGACGATTCAAGATCGGTTGGTAGCCAAGCCGGAACACCGCGACGCCGGCGACGCCACTGACCAGCATAGCTGCGACAAAGGCCAAAGCTAGACTTCCCGTCGCGTTGGTCGTCAGGACTCCGATATAGGCCCCGAGCGTGAACAATGCCGCATGTGCGACGTGCAAAATGCGCAGCAAACCGTAGACAAGAGTGAGACCGAGTGCAATCGCTGCGTAAATGCAGCCCTGTACCAATCCCTGTGCAATGAGCTCGACATACAGCATCTCAATGTTCCGCCAGACGGGTTGGAGACCATGGCCGAGGCAAGCGCGAACGCGAACCTCGGCCGGAGACCGTTGTGCAGTTCACTTCTTCTTGGTCGGCGGCGCCAACAGAACGGGGTCTGAAATCACGCTATGTCGACGGAAGGCCTTATCCTTGACGATTTGGACCTGAACGTCTTTGGCGACTTCGTGCAAATCATTGAACGACAGCTTTCCAATGGGCGAGTCGTAGGTCAGACCCGCAATAGCGTCTCGGAGCGCGTCGCCGCCCTTGCCGCCCGTCTTTTTCAAGCCTTCGATGGCAACAGCCACAGCGGTGTAGGACGACGCGGCGACCATATCGGGTCCGGCATTTGTCGCTTTCTTGTATTCCGTGAGGAACGATTTGGTTGCCGCCGCATCGGAATCCCGATCAAGCGAGGTTGTTACGTAGACGCCTTCTGATGCAGCGCCTGCGATCTCAATGAATTTGTCGCTGTCGTAACCTTCTTGTCCGATGATCGGCGCAGTGATGCCGGCAGAACGTAGCTGGCTCACGAGCGGACCGGCGGTGTAGAAATAGCCTGACGCATAGATGATGTCGGGATTGTCGGCTTTGATTTTCGAGGCGATTGGTCCGAATTGACGATCTGGCAGACCGTATTCGTATTCGTTCTGGATCGTTAGGCCGAACTTGACTGCTGCCTCCTTGAAGCCAGCCGCGAGTGCTTGGCCGAAATCGTTCTTGATCGTTACGATGACGACTTTCTTTTTACCGAGATCGTTGACCAGCTTTGCGCCTGCGCGACCCTGAACTTCGCCCATGGCTGACACGCGGAACATAAAGTCGCCGGCGAGTGTGATTTCGGGATGGATCGCGTAAGCGGTCACATAAGGAATCTTGGCCGTTTGGAAAATGGACGCAGCCGCACGCGTCGAACCGGAATAAGAGCCTGAGACACCGACGACGACGCCGTCCTTTTCGATCATTTTTGTGACAGCAGGTACCGCCTCCTTCGCGATGCCCTGGTCATCATAGACGACCAACTCGATAGGTTTTCCGCCTAAGCCGCCATTGGCGTTCGCTTGCGCAATCGCGAGCTTGGCGCCGTTAAGCGCTGATGCCCCGTCAGCGGCGGCAAATCCGGTCAACGGCACATTGAAGCCGATCTTTGTCTGCGTCTGTGCTGAGACCGGCCCTGTTACGAGGCCGACAGCCGCGAGCGCGACCGCTGCACAATGTCGCGCGGTCTTCTTCCATCCAATCATGGCGTTTCTCCAAATATATCATTTAGTTACCACTGGCTTCGTGTTGTTTTACCCAAATGGGCATGGCCAGCTTGGTAAGAAAGCTAAAATGTATAGACAAATGTGTCAATACTGATTCGTTTTGACTATACGAATAATCCCCTTATCAGTGTGACTGGGCGGGTTAAGGAGATCAATGAGATGCACATCGAGGCCGAGCAAAGGGCTCCTGCTGCTTTCCAGCGAATAAAAGAGCACGTGCTTGAGAAGATCCGCTCGGGCGAGTGGAAGCAAGGCGATCTGATCCCGACCGAGGAGGCCTTCACCAAGACGTTTGGCGTCTCGCGCATGACCGTCAACCGTGCGCTGCGTGAACTTGCGGCAGACCAGATCGTAGTCAGGATCCAAGGCTCGGGCACTTTCGTGGCGCAGGAAAAATTTCAAGCGACCTTGGTCGAAATCAAAAGCATCGCGGATGAAGTGAAGGCACGAGGGCATACACACAGAAGTGAGCTGCAACTACTGGAGCGCGCACGAGCGAACGACCAGCTCGCATCTGAGTTTGACGCCTCAGAAGGTGCGGCCTTGTTCCATTCGCTCATCGTACACTTCGAAGACAAGACACCGATTCAGGTTGAAGATCGTTGGGTCAATGCCAAGGTTGCGCCAGACTACATGTCGCAAGACTTCTCTCGCCTGACGCCCAACGAGTACCTAATGCGTGCAGCACCGCTGCAAGGCGTCCTATATCGCATAGAAGCGGAAATGCCTCCGGCGCCGATTGGCAAGATGCTAGAAATGTCGACAATGGAGCCGTGCCTGGTCTTGCGCCGCAAGACGTATTCCGGTGACTTGGTCGCGTCGGTTGCTGTGATGTGGCACCCAGGGAGCAAGTATCAGTTCTCGGGCAAGCTTTAAAATAACAAATCGGCTGCCCGTGACGATCGCTTGGATGATCCCAAACTTGATTAGCGGGATATGCGGAGTACACTGCTTAAGCAGCGGTAAGGCTTCGTGTCCGACGGCGATTGGCGTCGTCGTCGTTGACAGAAACTGCAATTTCGAAGCCGCAAATAAACGCTTGAGAAACACCAATGGCTTACGCCAAGAGCTAGCACTTGCTAACTCCTGGCTATCGCCTCAGCTTTTTACAGCTTAAGTATATGATTTTGTTGGTGAGCCCGGATGGGATCGAACCATCGACCCTCTGATTAAAAGTCTGGTGGTTATCGTGTAAATTCAATGTGGTTTTAGCCTTTAAGCCGCCCACAAGCGATCACAGGCCGTCTTGAATAGGCAGGGCTATTTCGCCCGAGGCTAAAACACCGAGCCGACTACGGACTAACTTAATGACACTCAGACAACGCAAAGCTTGTGCGCATATTTTCCTCTTGTCTTGCATATTCTGCAAGATTATGCTTATTGCCTTTCAGTTCCGAAAGAGAGGCAACATGCTCCCTGACAACCTATCGCCGGATGATGGACGGCCCGAACTTTTGCTTGGCATGGAGGCGACGGCCCATGTCGGTATCACCGCCGCAATGATGATGGCGCACGAAACTGCGACCAATGCAGGTTGGTATCGCGACCCAAAGACGGGCCTGTCGATTGAGCGCAACGTCGGAGAAGTGA
>JABFRJ010000354.1 GCA_013141255.1 Hyphomicrobiaceae bacterium | reverse complement strand
ATTTGAATGTCGGCGGGCTTATCCAACTGATCCCGGGCGAGGAGCGCATGCTGACTCCCCTTCCACTGTTTCATATGAACGCGATGGCAACATCGAGCATGACGATGTTGATGTCGGGTGGCTGTATCGTTGTGCTGGATCGATTTCATCCGAAGTCGTGGTGGGACAGCGTGCGAGCTGCGCAGGCGACGATTGTGCATTATCTCGGTGTGATGCCGCCCATCCTGATGGGCGCGACTGCCGGCGCGGCTGACCGCGACCATCGCGTCAGATTTGGATTTGGTGCGGGCGTTGATCGTCGCTTGCACGAGGTGTTCGAGGCGCGCTTTGGGTTTCCACTGATTGAAGCATGGGCGATGACGGAGACGGGTGGTGGCGTCGTCATTGCCGCCAATGTCGAACCACGTCACGTTGGCACGAGCTGCTTTGGCCGACCGGGTCCCGAAAGCGACGTGCGCATCGTGACTGATGATGGCTCGGACGCGCGTGTTGATCAACCGGGCGAGTTGTTAGTGCGACGCGCGGGTGATGATGCGCGGCTTGGTTTCTTTAAGGAATATCTCAAAGATCCCGAGGCGACAGCTGAGGCGTGGGAGGGTGGATGGTTTCATACGGGCGATGTTGTGCGACGCGACGCCGAGGGGTATCTCTATTTTGTCGACAGGAAGAAAAATGTTATCCGACGGTCGGGGGAGAACATCGCAGCGGTTGAGGTGGAGAGCGTCCTGCTGCAACATCCTGACGTGCAAGCTGTTGGCGTTGCCGCAGTGGCTGACGATGTACGTGGAGAAGAAGTGCTGGCGTGTATCGTGCCGCGCACCGGATATGAGCCGGACCTGTATGATCTTTTAGCCCGCAGCATCGTCGCAGATTGTCTCCATCGGCTCGCCTATTATAAGGCGCCGGGTTATGTGGCATTTGTTGGCTCACTTCCATTGACATCGACGCAAAAAATTCAACGCGGCGCCCTCAAGGTGCTTGCGGCCGAGCAGCTCGATAAATCTACGACCTACGACTTGCGTTTACTCAAGAAGCGGACCGTTTAAATGGCACGCTTAACGCATGCACAGCGGCGGTCGTATGATGGTGTGGTCGTGGCTGTGCCCGTTACCATCCCATATAGGCGCTACTCAACGCAGACGGCGCACTGGTGGATTGCGCGGGCGCTGCGCGAGCTTTGTCAGCGTGCCGGCATTGAGACGACAGACATCGATGGTCTCTCGGTCTCGAGTTTTTCATTAGCGCCGGACACAGCAATAGGCCTTACGCAGCACTTCGGTCTTTCGCCACGGTGGCTCGATTATGCCCCAATGGGCGGTGCCAGCGGTATTGTAGCCATGCGCAAGGCGGCGCGCGCTGTGCAGGCGGGAGACTGCACCATCGCCGCCTGCGTTGCAGGCGACACCAATCACGTTGATAGTTTTCGACGCATGTTGTCGACATTTTCACGTTTTGCACAGGACGCGGTGTATCCCTATGGCTCGGGGGGGCCGAACGCCAGTTTCGCTCTGATCATGAGCCACTACATGATGCGTTACGGCGCGACGCGAGAGGACTTTGGCAAGCTTGCAGTGGCGCAACGCGACAATGCCTTAGCGTTTCCGCATGCGCTGTTTAACAAGCCGCTGACGCTCGCGGCCTATATGGATGCGCGGGCAATTTCTGATCCGATCCATCTGTTCGATTGCGTGATGCCATGCGCGGGCGCGGAAGCGTTCTTGGTTTTACGCGAGGAGACTGCGCGTCAACTGGGCGTCCGCTTCGCGCGCATTCTTTCGACCATTGAGCGGCATAATGCCTACGCTGACGATCCGATCCAGACGCGCGGCGGATGGGGCGTGGATATTGCGGATCTTTATGGGATGGCTGGCGTTAAGGCCGATGCTATCGATTTTATCCAGACATACGATGACTACCCGGTGATCTCGATGATGCAAATGGAAGACCTTGGTTTGTGCGCCAAGGGCGAGGGCAAAGACTTTGTGCGGGCCCATACATTTACTGTCGATGGATCGTGCCCGCACAATACATCGGGTGGACAGTTATCGGTTGGACAAGCGGGCTGCGCGGGTGGATACCTTGGGCTTGTTGAAGCTATCCGGCAGTTGACGGGGCAAGCGCTTGGAGGACAAGTGGCGAATGCTCGCATAGGACTCGTGTCGGGCTTTGGTATGATAACCTATGATCGCGGCTTGGCATCGGCGGCGACACTGCTGGGGAAGGCTTGAACAGTGACAGAGCCACTCTCACGTCCGCGACGTAAAAACCCACTCCACAAGACGCGCCTGCCGCTCTTGCCGCATCAGGGGCGCAGTCGTGCCGCACACTTGCTAACTCTGGCTGCCGCGGAGGGACGATTTGCGTTACCCGGCTGTGCAGATTGTGGCGCCGTGCACTATCCGCCACGAGACGCCTGTCCCAAATGTTTGGGTGGTGTGATCGTGGCCACGGATGTTGCTGACGGCGGGATCGTGCTGGCGGTGACGACAATCCGGGCATCGACTGACAGTTACTTCAAAGAGCGTATGCCGTGGCGCATCGGCACTGTTGTGCTTGATGCGGGGCCGTCGCTGGTGGCGCATTTGCACGGTGATGTTAGCGAAGGGCAGCGCGTTAGGTTGGCGTTGCATCTGGATAAGAGCGGGCAAGCTGTTGTCATGGCGCTGCCGCAGAAGGATACGCCCCATATGGCCGATGACCCGCAATTGCGAGAACTGACGCTCGATCCGAAATTTCGCCGCGTTCTCATTACAAGTGGTCGTTCGACGGTGGGGCAAGCAGCAGCACGAGCCTTTTCCAGCGGTGGCAGTAGTATCATCTTCGTTGGTGTGGCCGAGCCATGGAAGCCGTCACCCGATGTTGACGCGTTGAAAGGGTTGGCAGGCGTTGAGCTCGTCGCGTTGGATGTGACGAATTCCGATAGCGTGTTGGAGTTGGCCAAAGATATCGGCGCGAAGGTCGATATTGTCGTCAATACGGTGGAACATGTGCGTCCCGGCGGGATGATCGATCGACACGGTGTAGCGTTGGCGCGCGAAGAGCTTGAAAGTGGGTTGCTCGGATTGATGCGACTAGCGCAAGCATTTGGCCCGACACTGCGATTTCGCGCGGCCGATGGTAAGAATTCAGCGTGCGCATGGGTCAACCTGCTGTCGGTCTATGCGTTGGCGAACTGGCCCGCATATGGTGCGTATAGTGCTGGGCAGGCGGCGATGTTGTCGGCGGCGCACTCGCTCAGAGGTGAATTTGCCAGTAGTGGCGTGCGCGTGGTCAACGTGTTTACGGGGCCACTTGATACCGAATGGTTTCAGACCGTGGCACCACCGAAGGTCGCGCCCACCCAGCTTGCTGCCGCGATTGTAGCGGCGCTCAAGCGTGGCACTGAGGACGTATATGTAGGTGATATTGCGGAGGATATTCGGTCGCGGCTGGCGATCAATCCCAAAGCCGTGGAGCGGGAGTTGGGGAGCGAGAGATCATCATGACGTCGTCCAAAAATGCCTTACAAGCGATGGCGATGGCGTTGACTAGTGGTGGTGTTCGCATCGTGGATTTGACGCAGACCTTGTCGCCGGATTTTCCAGCCCTCGTCTTACCGCCGGAGCTTGGGCAATGTGCGCCGTTCCGGATGGAGGAGGTGTCGCGGTATGATGAGCGGGGTCCGGCGTGGTATTGGAACAACATCACGCTCAGCGAGCATACGGGTACGCATTTCGATGCGCCGATCCATTGGGTGACGGGGCGCGATCTACCGAACAATGCCGTTGATAGCATTCCGGTTGAACGCTTCATCGCGTCGGCGGTGGTGATTGATTGCTCGAAGCAAGCTGCGCAGAATGACGACTATGAGTTGAGCGTGGAGGATATTGAAGCCTGGGAAGCATTGCACGGTCGCGTGCCGCGTGATGCCTGGGTGTTGTTGCGGACTGACTGGTCGAAGCGTAAGGCGATTGACTACGTCAACTTGCGTGACGACGGGCCACATACGCCTGGGCCGAGCGTGGCTGCGATTCGTTTTCTCGTGGAAGAACGCGGGATATTGGGGCTCGGAACAGAGACCATTGGCACCGACATTGGACAGGCGGCGCATCAAAACCCGGCCTATCCCGCGCATCATTATTTGCATGGCAACGGACGCTATGGTTTGCAATGCCTTTGCAATCTTGATCAATTGCCACCGACGGGGACGCTGCTAATTGCGGCGCCGCTGAAGATCAAACAGGGTTCGGGTAGTCCGCTGCGCGTATTGGCGCTCGTAAACGCTGTGAGATGATCCAACTGGGACGATGAGGTTTGGTATGGCTGATCGTGGTGTTGCAGTCGTTACGGGGGGAAGTGCTGGAATTGGCGCGGCGCTCGTCGAGCGCTTTCTTGATGATGGCTTTGAGGTTGTCTCGCTCGCGCGTCGCGCGGCACCGGATCGGGCGCGGCTCAAAAACATGAGTGTGGACCTGCTTGATCCGTTGGCAACGCGAGCTGCGGCACAAACCATTGCCGCCTCTTATGCCGTCAGTCATCTGGTGCACAATGCGGGGATCATTCGTGCGAATTCACTGGAACATACGTCAACTGAGGATCTGGCGGCGCTGAGCCAACTGCATTTGGGTGCGGCGCTGACTCTAACGCAGGCAATCGTGCCGGCCATGAAAGCAAAGGGTTTTGGGCGCATCATTTTGATGTCGTCGCGGGCGGCGAATGGCCTACAAACGCGCACTGTTTACTCAGCCACCAAGTCGGGCATGGTGGGTATGGCGCGGACGTGGGCAATGGAGCTTGGGGGGCATGGTGTCACCGTGAATGTCGTGGCACCGGGTCCCATCGGGGGGACCGAGATGTTTCACGATGTCATGCCCGAAGGTGACCCGCGCATCGCGGCGCTGGCTTCGAATATTCCAGTGAAGCGTATTGGAACGCCTGAGGACGTCGTGAATGCGGTGATGTTTTTTGCCGCTCCAAGTGCTGGATTTGTTACGGGGCAGTTGCTTTATGTGTGCGGAGGGGCAAGCCTTGGTGCGTTGACGCTTTAGAGCATGTTCGTTTTTGGTTGATTCGCGATCTTGCTCTAACCTTTTGTTTGGTCGCGCGTTTTGTCGGATAACCGCTGCACACTTATCCGATCGCGCTCTAGGAGCGCGCTTGCGCGAGGCATCGCGCGACGTGCTAGAATTGCGCAAGATAGAAGCTCGCCCGGAGGGGCTATGACATCGAAACCGATACAGCGCGACATTATTGTGAGTGAAGTTGGGCCGCGCGATGGGTTGCAGAGCATCAAGCGCACAATGGCGACGGACGCGAAGATTGCCTGGATTGCGGCGCTGGCTGCTGCTGGATTGCCGGAAATCGAGGTGGGCTCATTCGTGTCGCCGCGTTTGTTACCGCAGATGGCGGACATTGCGGATGTTGTGGCTGTGGCGATGAAGCTACCGGACGTGCAGATTTTGGCGCTTGTGCCAAATCTTAAGGGTGCAACGACGGCGTTTGCAGCAGGCGCACGTCGTTTGACTATGCCCGTGTCGGCATCGCGGCTGCATTCGCAGTCCAATATCAACATGTCTCCGGAGCAAGCCGTTACGCAAGTTGCGGACGTATGTCGATTGCGCGATGGGCTCAAAGGAGACGGTCGTGCACGGCATGTGGAGGTGGGAATTTCGACGGCGTTCGGATGCACGATGGAAGGCACTGTGTCGGAAGACTACGTGATCGAACTCGCGCGATTGGTTGCGAGAGCTGGTGCGGATGTTGTGAACTTGTCGGATACGACGGGTATGGGGAATCCGGCACAAGTGAAACGTCTGTTCGCACGCTTACAGCGAGAACTGGGCGAAAGGGCGGGTGGTGCGCACTTCCACAACACGCGCGGACAAGGGTTGGCCAATGTAGTGGCTGCGCTCGATGTCGGTGTGACGACGTTTGATAGTTCGCAAGCGGGACTTGGCGGTTGCCCTTATGCACCGGGGGCGACGGGAAATATCGTGACCGAGGACCTCGTGTTTTTACTCGAAGCTATGGGCCTTAGGACTGGCGTCGATATTGAGACGTTGATTGCGGCGCGGAGCATCATCGCGGCGGCACTGCCGGGCGAAGCATTGTATGGGCACGTCTCCGACGCAGGGTTGCCCAAAGGCTTTGTATCAGCAGCATCACAGAGGCTGTCATGACCCGAACACTGCCGCTGGTTGGGCTCAGAGTTGTTGAGTTTTCGCACATGGTGATGGGGCCGAGTTGCGGGCTCATCCTGGCTGATCTTGGCGCAGATGTGATCAAAATCGAGCCCATTGGGCAGGGGGATAATACGCGGCGATTGCCTGGGTCCGGCGCCGGGTTCTTCCCGACCTTTAACCGCAACAAGCGTAGTCTTGCGCTTGATCTGAAGCAGCCGAAGGCGATCACGTTTGTGAAGCGATTGATTGCTAAATCGGACATTGTGACGGAAAATTTTCGACCCGGTGGGCTTGATGCGATGGGACTTGGCTATGACGATGTGCGCGAAGGGAACGCCGGACTGATCTATTGCTCGCTCAAGGGCTTTCTATCCGGCCCTTACGAAAACCGCGCGGCGCTGGACGAAGTTGTGCAGATGATGGGAGGACTTGCGTATATGACTGGCCCCCCAGGTCGACCGCTGCGCGCGGGCGCGCCGGTCAATGACATGATGGGCGGCATGTTTGCCGTCATCGGCATACTCGCGGCCTTGCAAGAACGCCAACGCAGTGGCCGCGGCCAATACGTCAAGTCATCGCTGTTTGAGAATACAGCCTGGTTGATGGCGCCGCACATGGCGCAATTTGCAGTGACGGGCGTGGCGCCGAATCCTATGCCGAACCGCATTTCAGCCTGGGCCGTTTATGATGTGTTTGAAACGGTGGACGGGTTGCCGATCTTCATCGGCGTTGTGAGTGACACACAGTGGCGGTCGTTTTGTGATGAGTTTGCGCGCAATGATCTCGCAGCTGACATTTCCCTACAAACTAATGCGCTACGGGTGGCGGCGCGAGATCGGGTCATACCCGAATTGCGGCAGCTGTTTGGCCGCTTTACGCGCGCGGAATTGGCGATGAAGTGCGAGCGGGCGCGGCTCTCATTTGCGCCGGTGACGCGACCGGATGAACTGGTTGATGATCCGCATCTCAATGCTGGCGGCGGGATGGTTGCTGTGTCGCTGCCGGATGGACGGGAGATGCCGATACCTGCACTGCCGCTGGAGATGGACGGGCAACGGTTTGGCCGCTATCGCGACATTCCTTGCGTCGGCGAACACAGTTTTGAGATTGCGCGCGAACTGGGCCTGCAAGATGCTGACATTGAATCGCTTGCGACGGAAGGCGTGATTGGCACCACTCTACAGTCCCGGCTCGACACCGATACATTGCCAACTGCGCCCAATAGCTAGGGCTTCATTTGAGCCCGCTGAGGGTTCGATTGCGCGGGCGAGGCAAACTAGAGCATGATAGCTTTTGATTGAATCAAGATCATGCTCGAGCCTTTTCTTTTGTCGCGCGATTTGTCGGATAACCGCTTCGCACTTATCCGATCGCGCTCTAGCGGGCGCGCTTTGTTTTTAGCTGTGTCACAGATTTTTGACGCGTTTTTTTCGTTGAACCTTTAGTTGTTTTGTTCTTGCGACCTTGGCTTTCCGCTCGTAAATGCGACAGTGGCACGCGCGTGGTTCGTTTCAATCGATCAAGCACAATGGAAGAACGCACTTGAGCGACACTATCGTGGGGTAAGAAAACGTCGTTGAGGATGCGCGCGAGTGACTTGAGATCAGGAACGATCAAGCGAATGAGATAATCTGCTTCGCCGGTTAAGGAGTACGCTTCCTGCACTTCATCCAACGCCTCGATCAATGCCATGAAATGTTCTGAGTTGTCGGGCGAGTGAGTTGCGAGCTTGACCTGCACGTAAGCGGTGACATCCAGACCCAACGCCTCGTCGGATAGAACGGCGTGATAACTGGCAATGGTACCGTCTGCTTCGAGGGCGGCGCGGCGGCGCGAGCACTGCGACGCGGAAAGCCCGATGCGATCGGCGAGCTCAAAGTTGGTCAAGCGACCATCTGTTTGTAGCGCGTCCAGGAGTTCTACACTCAATTTATCCATGCGTGAACATCGCCTAATTTTCCATTTTTTTGCATGTTTCACGCATATTTCGACATATTTTCACATCGAACGCAAGGACATTGCGTGGCATTAACGGTATGATGATCCACGTTTTTTCAAGAGAGGTCTCACTGTGGGTCCATTTCCGCACGACGCACCGGCTGCAACGATCAGTACCGCAAATCCGGCCGGGACTGATGGATTTGAGTTTGTAGAGTTTGCCCACCCTGAGCCGCGCAAACTTGAAGAGCTATTTGCGCGCATGGGTTACGTCGAGGTGGCGCGACATAAGCGCAAAGATATTTCACTCTATCGGCAGGGGCACATCAATTATGTCCTGAACCGCGAACCTGACAGTCATGCTGCGCGATTTGTTGGGGAGCATGGGCCATGCGCACCGGCGATGGCGTGGCGCGTGGTTGACGCACAGCACACGCTCAAGCGTGCTGTTGAGTTGGGCGCGACAGAGTACAAGGGCGACGACAAAAGTCTCGATGCGCCCGCCGTTATCGGTATTGGTGGCTCGCTGCTTTATTTTGTCGACACCTATGGCGCGAAGGGATCAGCCTATAACGCGGAGTATAGATGGATTGGTGAGGCAGATGCTAAACCCAAGGGCGTCGGCTTTTATTACCTCGACCATCTGACGCACAACGTGATGCGCGGCAACATGGATACTTGGTACAAATTCTACGCGCAGACTTTTAACTTCCGCGAGATCCGGTTCTTCAATATTGAAGGCAAACTGACTGGGTTGCATAGCCGCGCGCTGACCTCGCCGTGCGGCAAGATCCGCATCCCGATTAATGAGAGCTCAGATGAAAAGAGCCAGATCGAGGAGTATATCAAGCGCTATAGGGGGGAAGGCATTCAGCATATCGCGGTCGGAACTGACGACATTTATGCCTCAACTGATGCTATCGCGGCCGAAGGCCTCGCATTTATGCCTGGACCGCCGACGACATACTATGCGCAGTCGCACGCACGCGTAAAAGGTCATACCGAACCCATAGAGCGCATGAAAACGAACGGCATCCTGATTGACGGCGAGGGCGTGGTGGATGGCGGCTCGACGCGCATTCTACTGCAAGTGTTCTCAAAGACGGTGATCGGTCCGATCTTTTTTGAGTTCATTCAGCGCAAGGGTGATGATGGATTTGGCGAGGGGAATTTCCGGGCACTCTTTGAGAGTATTGAGGCAGATCAAATCGCGCGGGGCGTGTTGAAGGCTTAAGCGAGGCTTGGGCTTAGGCGAGATCGAGCTTAGGCGAGACGTGGGTGACGTGACTTAGCAGCGCGAGATTTCGGAGCGGGCGTTAGGGTCAAGTGGCGCTCCAGCCGTTGTGCTGCTGCTTCGTGGTCTCCGCGCTCCATCAAATCGAGGATGACGAGATGCTCGCGCACATGCTTGGCCAGTCGCGCACGGTCGGCGAGCGAACGATAAACGAAGAGGCGACGGATGGAATTGATGCGCTTTAGTGCGTCGAGATAAAACGGATTAGGGGCGCCACTCGCCAACCCCTCGTGAAAGCCAGCGCCAAAGCGGAAAATTTCACTTATTGGCATAGCTTCAATGCCGAACTCGATCATGCGCACTTGCTCGGCACGTAGGCGGGTGATGGTATCAGGCGGCAGCTCGTACCCTTGCGATCGCATTGCGGCGGGCTCGATGACGCGTCTGAATTCGTCGGTATTGGCGTAGGCGTCGACATTGGTAATGGCACTAGCGAAGCGCCATCCATTCCCTGGCAAGCGTTCGATCCAGCCTTCGGAAGCGACGCGCTCAAGCAAACGCACTGTATCGGGTCGACTTAAGTCGTAACGGCGCATCAACTCGGATTCAGTGACAACTTGCGGCAGACGACCTTCCAAGCGGTCTTCTGCCAGTTTGTAGTACTCAGCCTCGCTGCGGTCTCCGGCTGCACGGGCACGCGTTGCCGGTAATGATGATGTGCTTTTCGCAAGTGCGTAACCGCGATTGCGAACCCCAACGACCACACCAGACGTGGCGAGCAATTGCAGTCCAGCTCGAATTGGACCACGCGAAACACCCAACATTTCCGCGATCCGCTGCTCAATCAGGCGTGCGCCTGGCTCCAAGCCTTCGCGACGGGCGAGCGACACAATTTGCCCGGCGATGAGTTCAGCACTCCGCCGTTGCCGATCAGCCATGGTGCAGTGCCTCCTCATTTGCTCTTGACTTGGCTCAATCCATATTGTTCTTTTTCATTACAATTTACAATCTGGTTTTTTTGCGCGCAGGCGCTGACAGCCAGTGCCTTGAGATGTTCTTAGTGATGAGACCGCGGATCGACGTGCATATTTGCGAGACTGGGCCGCGCGACGGGCTGCAGAATCTCGATCTGTTTTTGCCGACGGAGGCGAAGTGTGCGCTGATTTCACAAATCGCCGCGGCGGGTGTGTTGGAAATCGATGCGGGTTCGTTCGTGCCACCCAAAGTGGTGCCGCAGTTTGCAGATGTCTCTGCCGTCATCGCACATAGCTTGACGCATAAAGACATCGTGACGGGCGCGGTGGTGCCCAATGCAAAGGGGGCGGAGCGGGCGATTGCGGCGGGCGTGCAGGCAATCTATTTCGTCATTTCGGCGAGCAAGACGCACAACCTTGCTAATGTGCGGCGGACTGTAGCCGAACAGATTGGAGGCTTCAAAGCAGTGCGGGCACAGATCGACGCACTGCCCGTGGAGCGCCGACCGCATTTGATGGGTGCGATTTCGACAGCGTTTGGTTGCTCGCTTGAGGGGCGGGTGGCGGAGAGTGCCGTTTGCGCACTGGCTGAAGCGTATGCAGCGTCTGGTGCGGATGAGATTGGTTTGGCTGATACGGTTGGATACGGTACGCCACCGCAAATCAAATCGGTGGTGAAGGCTGTGCGGGCGGCGGTGGGCGCGGAGATGACATTGCGGCTGCACTTGCATGACACGCTTGGGCTTGGTCTTGCCAACGCAGTTGCAGGACTTGAAGTTGATATTCGCCGTTTCGACTCTGCCGTATCTGGGCTTGGCGGATGTCCGTTTGCTCCTGGCGCGCGGGGCAATATCGTGACTGAGGATTTCGTTTTCATGCTCGAACAGATGGGGTTATCGACGGGGATTGATCTCGACCGATTGATGCAGACACGCGAGATTTTAAAGGCACATATCCCGGCGCATTTGCTGACGGGCCACCTCTATGATGCGGGTATCCCGAAGTTGTTGCGGACGGTGGCATGATGAGTGCGAAAAAAACTTCGCAGCATATTCCGCCGCAGAACGAGGCGCAGCGTTTGCCGCTGCAAGGTGTGCGCGTGGTTGAATTCAGCCAATTGGTGATGGGACCAACTTGCGGGATGATCCTCGCTGACCTTGGCGCAGATG
>JABFRJ010000371.1 GCA_013141255.1 Hyphomicrobiaceae bacterium | reverse complement strand
AAGGACGCCGAAGACCAGATAGGTCCAGACTTCGGTTGAGATGCTCCAGGCAACCCAGTTCCGGGTTTCTTCGTTGAGCCCTAGCGATTGGACCAGGAAAATGTTGGCTGCGAGCGAGGTTAGATCGTAGGGCTCGGTGAAGGCCGCGCGGCCACCTGTCGTTGCGCCTTTGGCTAGGAACGCGATGGCAAGCTCGAATAAGAACCAGAGCGCGAGCATGACGATGTGCAGCGGCCAGAGGCGGCCCAAGCGCAGGAGCATGAAATTTTTCAGATCGCCGCCTGAATTGATATTGGACTTGTAGTTGGCCGCGATGATGAAACCCGAAAGCAGGAAAAAGAAGTCGACGAAGATCCAGCTATTCTGGACCAGCGCGTTGCCGGTTAAGGTTCCTGTCGAGACGAAATGGTGGAGGGCCACAAGGACGGCGGCAAGTCCGCGCCAACTGTCGAGGGCGATGTGATGGGCTGGCATGGCGGGTCAGACAATTCCTTCAAAGGCTAGACTACATGACGACACCCACCGTAGAAAAGTTGTAGCATATTGGAACACTCGGCGCGCGGGTTAGATGGGCAAAGAGTAAACGGCCATGGCGGTTCCGCCGTTTAACAGTTCTGTTGAGCTCATAGTCGCGCTGGACACGGCAGGTAAGATTAGTTGCGTACTGGCAAGTGCCACTGAGGTAGGCGAGGACGTTACAGTGCTTCTTGTCGATATGGCATGAAGTGATGCTTGCTTGGGTGGCCACCTCCGTGGCCATGACGGAATACAATCAATGCTCGAGCGTAACTCGATAAGCGCATGCGTTTGACTGACCACGACGACATAGCGGGGGTGCGGTCACACCATAGCGGCGGCGGCAGCGCGTCCGGCTGCTCGGCCCGAAAAGATGCAGCCGCCGAGGAAAGTGCCTTCGAGGGCACGATAACCGTGGACGCCACCACCGCCGAAACCTGAGGCTTCACCGGCTGCGTAAAGACCCGGCATTGGCTGGCCATCGTGGCCGAGGACGCGGGCGTCGAGATCGGTTTCGAGGCCGCCCAGAGATTTGCGGGTGAGGATGTTCAAACGCACGGCGACAAGGGGGCCGAATTTATTGTCTAGAATGCGGTGGGGGGCCGCGGTGCGGATGAGCTTGTCGCCGAGATAATTACGGGCACCGCGAAGTGCGACGACTTGCATATCCTTGGAGAAGGGGTTTTCGATTTCACGGTCTCGCGCCTCGATTTCGCGCTTCATGGCGGCGGGATCAATGCGCGCCTCCGAGGTCAGCGCGTTCATTTTTGTGATCAGCGTATCGACGTTGTCGGCGACGATGAAGTCGGGTCCTTTGTCGAGGAAGGCTTGAACGGGAGCAGAGATTTTCTTACGCGCGCGCTCGATGACCTTGAGCCAGATCTTGCTGGTGAGATCAGGATTTTGCTCGGAGCCGGAGAGCGCGAACTCCTTGCCGACGATGGTTCGATTGGTGACGAACCAGGAATAATCGAAGCCCGTTTTGGTGATGTGTTCAAGCGTGCCGAGTGTGTCGAAGCCGGGAAAGAGCGGCACAGGCAAGCGACGGCCCAGCGCGTCGAACCAGAGCGATGAAGGGCCGGGCAAAATGCGAATGCCGTGCAGAGGCCAGATGGGCGAGTGGTTTTCGACGCCCTCAACGTAGTGCCACATGCGGTCGCGGTTGATGAGGCGGGCGCCCGACTGTTCAGTTATGCCGAGCATGAGGCCGTCGACGTGGTGGGGCACGCCGGAGAGCATCTTTGCAGGTGGTGTGCCTAAACGTGACGGCCACTGTTTGCGGACGAGGTCGTGGTTGCCACCGATGCCGCCAGACGCGACGATGACGGCCTGGGCTTCTAGGGCGAAGTTGCCAACACCGAGACGAGAACTTGGCTCGGCACGGGCGACGGTTGATGGCTCGAGAATTTCGCCGGTGACACCGGTGATTGTGTTGCCTTGCTGCGTGAGAGCCGTGACGCGATGACGGAAAAGGAATTTGAGGCGACCGGACTTTACGGCTTCGCGGGCGCGGAAGATGAAGGGTTCGATGATGGCGGGGCCAGTGCCCCAAGTGACGTGGAAACGTGGCACCGAGTTGCCGTGGCCGATGGCGCCATAGCCTCCTCTTTCGGCCCAGCCAACAACTGGGAAAAATTTAAGCCCACGGGACGCGAGCCAACTGCGTTTCTCACCGGCGGCAAAGCCGACGTAGGCTTCGGCCCATTGGCGGGGCCAGTGATCCTCCGCGCGATCAAAGGCGGCGGTGCCCAGCCAATCTTGCAAGGCGAGGTCGTAGCTGTCTTTGATTTTCATGCGGCGCTGTTCGGAGCTGTCGACGAAGAATAGCCCGCCGAAGGACCAGAAGGCTTGGCCACCTAGAGAAGCTTCGGGTTCTTGATCGAGAACGGTGACTTTGCGTCCGCGTTCGAGAGCTTCGCAGGCGGCAACAAGACCGGCGAGACCGGCGCCGATGATGACGATATCGGTTTTGTGGTTGTCAGCCATTGTTGCCCTCGCGCCGCGCTCGATTGACCTCTACGTCAGCTGTGGCGGGGGCGGGTGTCAACAGGTGGGATGGAGGTCGGTTGATATTGCTCTGCGAGACCGCGGCGGTAAAATACCAGCGAATTGATTTTCGAATGCAAACGCGAGGACGCCATGACAGCCGCAACGATTGACACTGGCAACATTATGGAGATCGGCGCTTCGTCGGCTAAAATGGTGCTGATGGCCTTGGGCGGGTTGGCTTTTGTTGTTGGCGGCTTTTACATGTCGCAGGCTAGCACGGGCACGTCGCGGCATTCGGTGGAGAGCGTGCACTTCTGGGGCTATGCCTCGATGGCGTTTTTCGGGGCGATCACGGCGCTGATCGTGTGGCGCTTACTTACCCAGCGCGGGACGGTGATTACGTTGTCGCCCGAGGGGTTCAGGGACATTCGAGTATCCGCCGACATTGTGCCGTGGACGGCCGTGGCGTCGCTGAACACTTGGACGCATTCAGGACAAAAGATTATGGTTGTGGGGCTGCATCCGGGCGAGGAGGCGAAACTCAAGCTGTCCACGATCGCTCGGATGACACGAGGGGCAAACGCCAAACTCGGGGCGGATGGGCTTTCGGTGGCGGCGCAGGGGACAAAGATCGGGCACGAGGCACTGATGGACGCGACCATTGCGTATGCAGAGCGCTATGGGCGGGGGTAGGCGTTGCGAAGATCGTTGGCTGCCCGACCGGTTGTGCTTCTGGCCTACTGGCAGGGCGCGTCGAGTTTGGCTATGGTCCGGTCAGATTTCACTCAGATTCTGGTCAGATTTCGGGCCCCCCCCTAGTCCTGGCCTTCCATAGGATGTTGCTTCCATGTCGACAAATGCTGCCGCCCAACGCCTCAACATGGTGGAAAGCCAAGTGCGGCCGAGTGACGTGACGGATCGGCGGGTGACGCGGGCGATGGGGGAATTGCCGCGCGAGGCATTTGTGCCCGCGGCGCAGAAGTCGCTTGCCTATATGGATGGTCCGGTGCCGCTGGCGTCGGGCCGGGGAGCGCGGCAACTGATTGACGCGCGGATTTTTGCCAAGATGGTGCAGCTGGCACGGGTGCCGGACAACGGGGTTGTGCTCGAGGTCGGCGCTGGAACGGGGTATGGTGTGGCCGTGCTGGCGCGGCTGGCCAAGAAGGCCGTCGGGGTTGAAAGCGATGAGGGACTGGCGGAGCAGGCTCGGACGACGCTTGCTGATCTCAAGATTACAAACGGCAATGTGATGCCCGGCACATTGGCTGGCGGATATGCGTCTGAGGGGCCGTATGATGCGATCATCGTGGCGGGGGCGGTGCCAGAGGTACCTGTCGCACTGTTCGATCAACTCAAGGATGGCGGACGCCTGGTGGCGATCGTTGGCGACGGGCCGATGGGCAAGGCAATGGTGTGGGTGCGAGCGGGTAAGTCGTTTGTTGTGGGCGATGGATTTGATGCGAGCGCCCAGGCACTGCCTGGATTTGCCGTGGCGCCGACGTTTAAGTTCTAAGCCTCCGGCTTCTGGACGACGCCCCTGATCCGTGGATGGATGGTTTACAGGTTCTTTACCGACTCAGACGCCTATCGAGACTCCGGATGTGTGTTTGCCGGTTTTCGGAGGCGTTAGGGAATGCCTGTTAGTCGCCATCTGTCCTGTGCTCGGACGAGCATCGCAACCGGACTTCGGGTGCGGCTTGGCAGAGCTGTGAGTGCACTGGCGTTGCTGGCGCAGCTTGGCGTGGTGACGCCGACAATGGCCGAGACGCTTGATGAGGCCCTCTTGGCAACCTATCAAACCAATCCGAAACTTGATGCTGAGCGGGCACGTTTGCGGGCGACTGACGAAGAAGTTCCGCGGGCGAAGGCCGGCTTTAAGCCGACAGCCAATGCGACAGCCGACTATGGTGTGCAAAAGTCAACGACACGGCCAGGAGCGTCGGCGGACGGGACCTCGCATGGCCATGGCTATCAAGTGAATGTTCGGCAATCGCTGTTTTCGGGCTTCCGAACGGTCAATACTGTGCGGGAAGCGGAAGCCACGGTGCGGGCGGGCCGGGAAAATCTGCGCAACGTGGAAGCGCAGGTGTTGATCGAAGCTGTCACGGCGTATGCGGATGTGCTGCGTGATACGGCATTGGTGCAACTGCGCGAGCGGGCGGTTGCCAACTTCACACGCGAACTGCAAGCGGCAGAAGCGCGGCGGTCGGTCAGGGAAGTGACGCGGACAGATGTGGCGCAAACACAGACTCGACGGGCAAAGGCCTTGTCGGCGCTGGACTTGGCGCGGGCCAATCTGAAGGCAAGCCGTGCAAGCTACGAGCGCGTCGTGGGGCGGCCGCCGGATCGGTTGCGAGATCCTGGGCTGCCGCGCAAACAGTTGCCGTCGCATCTTGATGACGCAATCAAGATTGCCGAAAAGGAAGCTCCAAATGTCGTGGCTGCGCTTTATCGCGAACAGGCTGCGCGGCATGCAGTTGATAAGATTTGGGGCGAGTTGCTGCCGGAAGTATCGTTGGAGGCGGCCTATGGGCAGCGTTTTGATTCAAGCCCGCTGATCACAAATCAGGATGCGGCGACAGTGACTGGCCGGTTGAATATGCCTCTCTACGAGGGGGGGGAGACGAAGTCACGCGTGCGGCAGGCAAAGCATACGCACGTGAGCCGTATTCAAGAAATCGAGCAAGCGAGGGGCGAGACGCAGGCGCAGGTCGTGACGGCTTGGTCACGGCTGCAGGCGTCAAAGGCGCAGCAGGAGACGGATCGGATCCAGGTGCAGTCGGCCAAGACGGCGCTTGAAGGGGTGCGGGAAGAGGAAAAGGTTGGTCAGCGGACCTTGCTAGAAGTATTGAACGCTGAGCAAGAGGTGATTGAAGCGGAAATTGGGGCGCTTAGCGACCGGCGCGATTTAACGATCGCTGCCTATACGTTGCTATCGGTTATCGGGCGGCTCAATGCGGGCGAACTGAAACTTGGCGATAGCCAATACGACCCGGAAGTCCATTATGAAGATGTTCGAGGTAAGTGGTTTGGGGTTAGCATCACCCATGCCGATGGCCGGGTGGAAGCGCTTGAAAAGCTCGAAAACTGGGGTGCTGTAGACCAGTATATGGATGCCCAGAAGCTGAGACCGTCATTGCGGTAAGCCGCGCTCACTCCTCAATAATCTGTGTTTATGAGGCCACACGCCCTTGCAAATGCAAGGGCTGCGGCCATTTCGCGTTTGCCGTCGCGATTTGTTAATGCGTTATTTTAACTTAATTAATTTCGTGAAATCACTGGAACCGTGCACAAACGCCGACGGGACACGAATGGGCACTCAAATGCTTTTAGACTCGGGCACTGCGTTCGAATCGGCTAGCGATAAAGGTGATCAAAAAGTTTGTGTTGTGATGAGAAGCGCGTCATTCGCGCGGCCAAAATGGAATTTTGAACACATGAACCGGCGCACATTCACATTTTTGCCGACTGTAAACGGGCCAACCAATAATGCGCCGACACTCACGACAGGACGTGTGCGTCGCAGCTTTCATGGCATTGCGTTGTCGGCACTGTTGCTTGCGGCTGGTACGTTAAGCGCACCAGCTTCAGCGGAAAGCCTGACTGAAGCACTCGCCAATGCTTATCGCGCAAATCCAAGGCTCGATGCAGCGCGTGCGACGTTGCGCGCGACCGACGAGGAAGTGGCGCGTGCGAACGCAGGGTATCGCCCGACGATCAATGGTTCAGCAGACGTTGGGTATCAAATCACAGAGTCTAAGGCTAACACGACGACTAGCACTGAGTTGCACCCTCGCGGCTATGGGGTCACGGCAGTTCAGCCAATTTTTCGGGGCGGACGTGTTCTCAACCAGGTGAATGAAGCAGAAGCGACGGTGCGTGCGGGGCGGGAACTGTTACGCAGTGTTGAGCAAGCAGTGCTCTTGGATTCAGCGACGGCTTATATGGATGTAATCCGCGATCAGGCCATCGTGCGGATCCGCGAAAACAACGTCAGCGTGCTCTCCAAAGAACTTAAGGCGACGCAAGATCGTTTCTCGGTCGGTGAAGTGACGCGCACCGACACAGCCCAGGCTGAAGCTCGTCGCGCGGTATCGTTGTCAGCGCTTGATGCAGCGCGCGCCGCACTGCGGACGAGCCGTGGAGCGTTCGAACGTCATATCGGTCATCCGGCTGGGAAGATTTTTGAGCCAAAGATCAATGAGTCGAAATTACCAAAGTCGCTTGAAGGGGCAATCTCGATTGCACATCGGGAAAGTCCTACGGTCGTGGCGGCGCTTTATCGCGAGCAATCAGCACGGCATACGGTTGATAAAATCTGGGGTGAGTTGTTGCCGTCGATGCAGCTAGAGACGGGCTACTCACGTCGTTTCGATCCATCGAGTGCCACGCAGGAATCCACAACGACATCGGTTGTTGGTCGCTTGACTGTGCCGTTTTATTCTGGCGGCGAAGTACAAGCGCGCGTGCGGCAGGCAAAGCATACCCACGTCGGGCGCATTCAAGAAATCGAGCAAAACCGCCAAGACTCGCAGGCCTCGGTCGTTGCGGCTTGGTCAGCCTGGACGGCGGCGAAAGCTCAATCACAATCTGACACGGCACAAGTTCGTGCCTTCCAGACCGCGCTGAATGGTGTGCGCGAGGAAGAGAAGGTTGGTCAGCGCACTCTGCTTGATGTTCTCAATGCCGAACAGGAACTCTTGAACGCTCAGGTTTCGGAGGTTACGACGAGGCGCAATATCGTCGTCAATGCCTATGCGCTATTGGCGTCGATTGGCCGGATGAATATTCAAGAAATCGGCAGTGCTTCAACGGTTTACGATCCTGAAATTCACTATCACGAAGTCCGCCGCCAATCGTGGGGCGTGTCGGTTACCCAGTCAGATAAAGCACGCGACCATGGCGCTTGGCACACAGATACGAAGCGTGCTGAGGTCAAGCCGACTGGACCGGCAAAGCGCGAGAAGGCTGATAGCTGGAAACCTGTTAAGTAAGCTTCGCCTTGGAATTATTGCAGAGCGCGCCCTCGTGGCGCGCTTTGTTTTTGGAGTATGGTGGTTGGCGAATGCTTAGCCATAGTGTTGCCGCGGTTTTTTGGCAGTGCCAACGCGAGACTTGTGGATGACGTTTCAACAGTCACCGCGTTTTGGCGCCGGTTGTGGTACCGGCGTTAGACAGCCGTCGCATTCGATGACTCGCGGGAAGCTTCGGGGTTATGGATGCCCAGATTGTGAGGGTCAGATGCGGACACCAACTAGACTGTCTGATAATCGGATGGATGATCAAGGCGATCAGAACATGGATGATATATTGGCATCGATCCGCCGCATCATCGCTGAGGACCCGCTGGTGACGCGTCCGGTGCCTGCATCGCTTGGTGATGCCGCGTCAAAGGTGCCACGCACGCCGGATACGCCTGTCGCGGCCATTGCAGCCGCTGATAGCACAGAAAGCACGCCTGGTTTGCCTGCTGTCGCCGCGTCGCCGGATGATGATTTGTTTGAACCGGAGAGCCTGGATACCGACTATGTGTCCCCACGTCCGCCGCGTGAGCTGATCTTCCGACCGTCCGCGCTTCCGGTTGATCCGGAGCCTGCAGTGCGTATCACTGCTCAGTCACCTGCCGAGGTTTGGGCTGCGGCGAATGCACCTGCTACACGCATGCCAGCGGCTGTTGCTGGGTCCGAAGTTGGGCCTGAAGTTGCGCGGCAAGTGGAGACCGAGCTGCCACCAGTGCTCAATGACGTAAGGTACGCGGAAATTGTGCCTGAGCCGATGGCTGCGCCCATGTCTGAGAACGCCCCCGTGCTCGATGCAGTTGATACTATTGGCGCGACCGAGTTTGCGCCTGCGGCTGTCAACGCTATTGCCGTGCCTGATGATGCTCAGTTTGTTACGGCTATTCCCCTTGAAGCAGCAGATGCACGCATGAATGCGTCGATTGAAGATTTGCTTGGCGCGTTGGCGGCTGGGCTGGCGCAGCAGGTGCCGTCGACTCCACACGTTGAAACTATTGCAACGCCGACTGAGCCGGTGGTGGGTGCAAAGCCGCCTGAGGTTCAATTGGCTGAGAACTCGGTTTCGGACGATGAGGTGCCGCAGACCGTTGCAGATGCATTGGCGGCGATTGCTGCGGCAAATATCGACGCTATAGCAAACGTCGAGACGACGACTTCTTTTACGGACATTGCAGCGGGTTCAGACATCGCCGAGCCTGCGCCTGCAATCTCCGTCGTTGCAGCGGTAGAGACTTTGCCGAACGGGATGCCGTTGGTTGGGGGGGGAACCACAGTTACTTCGCCGGTCACCTTACCTGACGTTGCGATTGACCTTGGTGTGATGGACGTGGCTGTTGCCGACGTTGTCGAGACAGAGGCGGTCGCGCCTCCGACGATCGCGGCCGTCGTCGATCTAGAGTCGCCAGCGGTTGAGGCTGTATCTGTTCCAGACATTGCCTCCGCTATGCCAGCAATGGCCGCAGGTTTGGTCGCAGTTGGTGGTGTTGCTGTGGCCGCTGCGGCGTCGGCCGCGGCAGAGCCTGTCGTTGCTATCGTTGAGGCACCACAGTCGTTGCCTGCGGCGTCGGCGACACCTCCGATGGAGGATGCGGTATCGTCATTATTGCGCCCGCTGATCAAGGATTGGCTCGACCGCAACATGCCGACTCTAGTGGAGAAAGCGCTCAAGGATGAACTTAAGTCGCGCAGTGAACCGACACACAAAGCCGAGTGATCGCTTGAGGTGACGCGAATGCGACGGATCAATTGATCACGACGTTTGAGTGGCCAGGAGAACATCGAGCTCGGGTAGAAGGACTATACCTTCCTGGTCGGAGCCTGAGGCATGGACGACCAGCCATTTGCAAGGTGCGCCACTGCGGTTGCACGGCGCGTGGGGAACGTCTGCTGGTACAAAGATCTGGTCGCCGGTCTGCACGTCGATGTGATGCTGCATTTTGTCGCCGTAAAAGACGGTGCAGTTACCTTCCAGCAAGTAGGCAATCGTTTCAATTTTATCGTGGTAGTGAACTTTTGCGCGAGCGCCCGCTGGCATCGGTAAAATGTTCATGCAGATCTGCTCAGCGCCAACGGTCTCTTTTGATGCGCCCGCGCCGTATTGAAAGCCTTGCTTGCCGGCGTAGGTCTGACCGGGCTTGATGACTTGGACTTTGCTTACGGGCGTGT
The DNA here is from genome assembly GCA_013141255.1 of Hyphomicrobiaceae bacterium. Taxonomy (GTDB): domain Bacteria; phylum Pseudomonadota; class Alphaproteobacteria; order Rhizobiales; family Hyphomicrobiaceae; genus JABFRJ01. Next base: position 1,820 of record JABFRJ010000371.1, on the reverse strand, counting down.
CTGTCATGTTTGATGCGTCTCTCTTCCTAGTTGGACTCCACTCTGCGCGCAGCCTAATTGATTTGTATGACTTTGAGGCGGAAGATTAATGGTCCGGCAATTGCCGATGGCTTTTGAAGTCGTTTTCGGGACATTTCCGCGCGTTTACTGAGCTATCGCCGGGCGTCGCATTGACGGGTGCGGCCCCTCAGCGTACCACGACGGTCTTGTTTTAACTCAGAGAAGACCGACCTCAGTCCATGCTAGAGAAAACCTATTCGCCCGCCGATATCGAAGCCCGCATCCATAAGGATTGGGACGATGAGCAAGCCTTTAAGGCTGGCCGTCCGGATCGTGTGAAAGCTGATGGTTATGCCATCGTGATCCCGCCGCCCAACGTGACGGGCTCGCTGCACATGGGGCACGCGCTCAACAATACGTTGCAGGATATTCTGTGCCGTCATGAGCGCATGAAGGGCAAGGACGTGTTGTGGCAAGTAGGCACGGACCACGCCGGGATCGCGACGCAGCTCGTGGTTGAGCGCGAATTAGCGAGGAGCCAGCGCTATCGCCGTGACATGACACGCGCTGACTTCCTCGCGGAAATTTGGAAGTGGAAAGCACAGTCGGGCGGCACGATCATCAATCAGTTGAAACGACTCGGTGCGTCGTGTGATTGGTCGCGCGAGCGCTTTACGATGGACGACGGTCTGTCGAAGGCTGTGCTCAAGGTGTTCGTCGATCTCTACAATCAAAAGCTGATCTACAAAGACAAGCGGCTGGTGAACTGGGACCCGGAATTCCAGTCGGCGGTATCGGACCTTGAAGTCGATATGGTCGATGTGACGGGCTCGTATAAATGGTTCGAGGGTGAGGTCGACAAAGAGGATTTGCCGAAAGCGTTCGATGCGGGGGCGCTTGAGAAGGCACTCAAGAAAAACCCAGGTGGGCATCTCTATCACTTCCGCTATCCGCTGAAGGGGAAGACGTTCAACCCGGCGGACGCTTCGACGTTTATCGTGGTGGCGACGACGCGACCGGAGACGATGCTCGGAGATACTGGCGTTGCGGTGAACCCCAAGGACGAGCGCTACACGGCGCTGGTTGGAAAAATGGTCGTGCTGCCGTTGGTGGGCCGCGAGATTCCAATCGTGGCCGATGAGTATTCTGATCCTGAGAAGGGCTCGGGCGCGGTGAAGATTACGCCCGCGCACGACTTCAACGACTGGGATGTTGGCAAGCGTTGCAAGCTCGATGTCATCAATATCCTGGATGAAAAGGGTGCACTCAACGACGAAGTGCCCGCCACATATCGGAAGATGGATCGCTTCGATGCGCGGCGGCGCGTGGTCTCCGATATGCACGCGCTCAACTTACTGGCGAAGATCGAGATTACGACGCACGCGGTGCCGCATTCGCAGCGCGGCGCGGCGGTGATTGAGCCGTTCTTGACGGATCAGTGGTATGTGGATGCGGCGACGTTGGCGAAACCTGCCTTGAAGGCCGTCGCTGACGGCAAGACCAAGTTTGTGCCGGAGAAGTTTGCGGGCGATTACAACCGCTGGCTCGAAAACATTCAACCGTGGTGCATCTCGCGGCAGCTGTGGTGGGGTCACCAAATCCCGGCGTGGTATGGGCCTGATGGCAAAGTGTTCGTTGCGCTTGATGAAGCGGGTGCGCGAACGCTGGCACAAAAGCATTATGCGGCTTCTCCCTCTCCCCGCACGCGGGGAGAGGGTCGGGGTGAGGGGCCGAACAATGCTCCGACTCCAGCCACCCCTCACGCTCCTTTTGTAGCCACCCCTCACCCTAACCCTCTCCCCGTAAACACGGGGAGAGGG
>JABFRJ010000080.1 GCA_013141255.1 Hyphomicrobiaceae bacterium | reverse complement strand
CGACAACATATTCGGCCCCACGATAGAGCTCAGTATGACCTTTCTGCCGACCAAAGCCCTTCGCTTCAATCACAGTAATGCCTTGCAAACCAATCTCTTGCAGCGCTTCTTTCACTTCGTCGAGCTTAAACGGCTTGATGATTGCTTCAATCTTCTTCATGGAACCCTCACCCGGACCTTGGCCCCAGACGCCAAGACCACGCTTTTCCTTAACCACACTCTGACAGAGCAGGATACGTGCCAGCTCTAACCAGCATCACATAGTTCTGTATTATGGGGTGTTACACGACAGAGCGCCCGCAAACTAAAGCTGAAACCCACGGCTTTCTGCATATTTTTTAGATTTTTTGCCTGCTTTTTAGGCAACTACAAACCGTCCTTGGTACCTCCCTGCCAGCAAGGCTAGAGTACGCGCAGCCAGAGCCCTGCCAGCCGAAGGCCCCTCCCAAACCTATCTCGAGATACATGCAGCCCACAATCGAGCCATACTCCTTGCCCATCGAACTCCTGACCACAGCAGAAATGGCCGAGACTGATCGCCTCGCCGTCGCAGCAGGTGTGCAGTCGCTTACGTTGATGGAAAACGCAGGCCGCGCCGTCGCCGACGCTGCAATGAAAATGGTCCCCCCCGGAGCGCGCATCATTGTCCTCTGCGGCCCTGGCAACAACGGCGGCGACGGCTTCGTCGCAGCGCGCCTATTAAGAGAGCGCGGATACGACGTTGCTCTCGCCCTCTTCGCCGACCGTCTAAGACTGTCGGGCGACGCTGCCATCATGGCAGCTCGCTGGACCGGCGGCATTGCCGAAGACTGGCCAGCGTTACTCGACGATCCCGACCTTGTCATCGACGCCCTCTTCGGCGCGGGACTTACACGCCCGATTATCGGCGATGCCGGTGGCGCCATCGTCATAATCAACCTCAACCAACTAAAAATTCTAGCGGTCGACATACCCAGCGGCATCGACGGCAACACCGGTGCACCCATCGGCGACTACGTCGTCAATGCCACCCGCACCGTTACATTTTTCCGCTTAAAGCCCGGCCACCTCTTACTTCCCGGGCGCGAACACTGCGGCGACATAGTGCTCTCCGATATTGGCATCCCAGAAACAGTTTTAGATGTGACGTTTGATGCCGAAGATAATCCCCGCCCAAACGTCATGCCCGCGCAGTTCCACAACATTCCTCCACTTTGGCTTGCCGAACTACCACGCGTCGGAACATCAGGCCATAAGTACACACGCGGCCATGCCGTCGTCGTCTCAGGTCCAGCCCATGCCACAGGTGCGGCACGCCTTGGCGCTCGCGGCGCACTCCGCGTCGGCGCCGGCCTGGTCACGGTCGCCTCCCCACTCGACTCTGTGGCCACCAACGCCTCCCACCTCACCGCCATTATGCTGAAGCCCTTCGAAGGCCCGCGCGGACTTGCCGACATTCTCACAGATGCCCGAAGGAATGCTGTCCTCATCGGCCCCGGCTGTGGCGTTAGCATCGCCACCCGCCTTCTCACACAAGTCGCACTCGAATTTGATGCCGCCTGCGTCCTCGACGCAGACGCGCTTACGTCCTTCACGCTCGATCAAAGCGACGATCCAGAGCCTGTCATCAATCACTTGTTCACACTCATCAAAGAAAAACCCGACCGACCCGTTGTCATCACGCCGCACGATGGCGAATTCAAGCGCCTCTTTCCCGACCTCACAGGCGATAAACTCTCCCGCGCCCGCGCCGCCGCAGAGCGCTCCGGTGCCATCGTCATTCTCAAAGGCCCCGATACCGTGATCGCATCACCAGATGGCTCAGCTGCTATCAACAACAACGCCCCACCCTGGCTCGCCACGGCTGGATCGGGCGACGTTCTCGCGGGCTTCATCACAGGACTATTAGCGCAAGGCATGTCGCCCTGGCACGCTGCGTGTGCGGCTGTCTGGCTTCACGGCGAATGCGCCAATTACTTCGGACCAGGCCTTATCGCCGAAGATATCCCTGAAGTCCTGCCGCAGGTCCTGACAAACTCTATTGCGTCGCCCTATCGGCGCTCGACGTCCTCAATAGTATTGCGAACCACGCCGTCATGACCAAACAATCCCAATCACTCCCCGCTATTGCCAAAATACTCGGCGGCATGGGTCTTATTCCCTTCATCGCTTGCGCCGTGCAGATAACCAGTGGCTGGCCGATGGGCCCGCGCGCAACCGGCCCTGCGCTTTATGCATTGCTACTCTACAGCGCACTCATCATTTCGTTTCTCGGCGGCGTCCAATGGGGGCTTGTCCTCAGCGACCAAGACACCAACAATCAAACTCGACGTTTTATAGTCTCCAACCTACCCACGCTTGCAGCATGGAGCGCAGCATGGATTGGCGGCAAAACCGGGTTGTTGTTCATGGCGGCAATACTCGCGGTAATTCTCGCATACGAACATTGGAGCGCCACACAAAGTCAAACACCATCCGCCTATGTCCAGATGCGCAATGGGCTCACCGCCGTGGCTTGCGCTGCACTCCTCACCTCAGCCTTCCTTGGACCCTTCGCGTGACCTCAGCTCTCAAATCAGCGACGCCGAGTATCGATGCCGTTCTCGCGACCATCGATCGGCCACTCCGCGCCTGGTCACTCATCGTCACTGTCTTCGGTGATGCCGTCGCCCCACGTGGTGGGTCCATCTGGCTTGGCAACCTCCTCGACATCTTAGGCACTCTGAATGTCGACGCGGGCGTCGTCCGCACGGCCCTCTCGCGCCTCGTCGCCGATGGTTGGGTTGATCGCGAGCGCCTCGGCCGCAACAGCTTCTATCGCCTCACGCCCAAAGCCCAAGGCCTGTCTGAAGCGGCGGCCGCACGCATTTATCAGAGCCAGGCACCTCCCTCTGCGTTCACGGGTTGGACACTCGCTGTACTCCCTGACGCCCGCGCATCAGGCGCCCACAACGACGCACGTACAGAACTGCGCACAGTCGTCGCGCAGCACGGTGTTGGTATGCTCTCAGCATCGACCGCCATCTGGCCTCAGACCAACGAGCACGACGCGCTGACAACCGAGGCGCACCAATTGAGCGCCCTTACTTTTAGCGTTGCCCCGCAATCACTCGACATCGACCGCGCCATCCTTGCTGACGCTTGGCCACTCGACATCATGCGGCAGCAGTTCATTCCGTTGCAAAAGACGCTCGACGCCATAACGCGCGCCCAGAGCACAAGCTCAAACCTCGACGCCCTTGCGCTGCGTGTCCTCCTAATTCACGAATGGCGCCGCATCATCCTGCGCACGCCCAACTTACCATCAGACCTATTGCCCGACGATTGGCCACTCATACCAGCCCAACGGAGCGTTGCTGACTTGTATGCTAAACTGAGCCCGGCAGCCGAAATCTGGCTCGATACCAACGGCCGCCATAGTCGAGGCTCTCTTACTCCTCAAGCCCACCGAAGCGTCAATCGGTTCAGCGCCATTTAATGCAAACCGTTGAAAGTATCCGCTCACTCTCCACTTGAGTTGCCGCTAGAACGCCAACTTTCACCCTGACTGTGACCAGAAATCCTAGCAGCCCGGCGACCATCGTGCTTAAAGGCACACAATTACCGTCCACCGTGACACGAGGTATTCGATGCGCCGCATATCCACATTGATCGCCGCCACCGCGGCAGCAATCCTCGGAGCCACAACGGCTCAAGCGCGCTGCACCAAGCTTGCGTTCTCCGTCAACGACTACGGCAAGGATGGCCCCACGCGCGACGCCAAATCTGGCCTCGACACCTACGTCGCAAAATGGGCCGCCGAACGCGGCATCAAAAAGTACACGACCGGCACCAAAGCTGTGAGTTGCGAACTCTACATTGACGTCGGCATTTTCGACGAGCACACCTGCAAAGCTGAAGCATTGGTCTGCTGGGATGGCACCGCCACCAGCGGTGCACCGAAAATCGCCGTCGCGCCAGTGGGGGGGGCCCTTACCGCGCCCCGAAGCTCAGCGCCCGCGAAGGCAGCGCCGCTCAAAGCCACACCGACCAAAACTGCGCCCGCCACCGCTAAAACTGGCACCGCTCCGACAACCCCACCGCACGTGCTGCCAACATCACCACTCCCAACCGTCGCAACACCAGCGGAAGCGTCACCTATCACGACCGGATCACTCCCCATTCCATTGCCACAGCCTCCTGCGACACCAGCAGCGCCTCTCGTGCCAATTGCGGCGCCAGCGATACCTGCAGCATCAGCGCCTGTGTCCCCTCTTGCGCAGCCGGCTGCATTACCAGCGGCTATCACACCAGCCTCACCCAAGACCGAACCCGTCAAAGTGGAATGAGCTGGTGCATACCGACGAGCCAGTCCGTCTTTAACTGCAACGATCAAAATGGTCATAAAAACTGCGTTCAACGCCACACTTCAACTACCGCTTGCAGCCCACATTCCGCCTAGTTATAAACACTCGACGGCGCGCAAATTGTGCGCTGTTTTTCAACATTTGCGGCCAACCGCAATTGTTTGAGCGATGGTCGGGCGGAGCGTAGCGCAGCCTGGTAGCGCACTTGCTTCGGGAGCAAGGGGTCGGGAGTTCGAATCTCCCCGCTCCGACCAACGTTTTTAATAGGTTAAATCTGCACAACCAAAACCGCACCCAAAAACAATCCGCCCATAGCATACCAACTTCCGCGATTAGATCCCCCGCACGCTCCGCCAATAATCGACACGCGCTAAGTGATTGCCCGCTTGCTGCGCAGGCACCTTAGTCCTCCACACCGTGCTCCCCTCGGAGCACGATATATATTGCTGGTATGACGAGCACCGTCAGCAGCGTAGAGGAGATAAGACCAAACAGAAGTGATATGGCGAGGCCTTGGAAGATCGGATCAAACAAAATCACTGCCGCGCCAATCATCGCCGCAACGGCCGTCAAGAGGATAGGTTTAAAACGGATCGCTCCGGCTTCCAGCAAAACATCCCTCAGCGCATCATTGCTTGACCGTCGCTGCCGAATAAAATCGACCAGCAAAATCGAATTCCGCACGATTATGCCGGCAAGCGCTATAAAACCAATCATCGACGTGGCGGAAAATGGCGCTCGAAACAGCCAGTGCCCGAACATAATGCCGATTAACGTCAGCGGCACCGGCGTCAAGATCACGAGAGGAAGTTTGAACGACCGAAATTGCGCAACAACGAGAATATAGATGGCGAGCAACGCGACACCAAACGCGGCCCCCATATCGCGGAATGTGACCCAAGTCACTTCCCACTCACCGTCCCACAACAAAGTAGACTTGCGCTCGTCCTCTGGCTGGCCATGAAGCGCTAACTGTGGGCGACCGAGCGCGCCCCAATCCCTCGACTTGATAGCGTCCTGCACCGCTAGCATACCGTAGAGCGGTGCCTCATAAGCACCCGCCATTTCTCCCATCACCATTTCGACGGCCCGCCCGTTGTGACGAAAAACAGGGAACGATGCTTTCTCTTGGCTAATGCGCACAACGTCACCCAACTCAACAATCGAGCGCTCACCGGGGAGTGCGTTTGCCGCCACCGGCGTTGTCAGCGCTTCAGTTGTGAGTGCCAACTTGGATTTTGGCAATTGCACCGCGATTTCAACAGGAAGTCGTCCACCGCCACGATGTGAATAGCCGACGGGTACGCCCATCATGTAGGCTTGAATAGTGTCGTAGACGTCGCGCTCCTCAACTTTGTGAAACTCAAGATTGTCCTGATCGATCGCAATGCGTAAGCGCGGCGCCTCAACACCAAAACTATCATCATCGTCGACAATGAAAGGCACGGACCTGAATATTTGGCGCACTTCACGGGCGACGGCTCGCCGCGTCTCCGGGTCCGGTCCATAGATCTCTGCAAGTAAGGTCGAGATCACAGGTGGCCCCGGCGGCACTTCGACAATCTTAAGCACAGCTCCATCAGGAAGCTTCAGATCTTTCACGCGATTTCTCACTTCGAGTGCGATCTGATGACTGGTCCGCTTTCGCGCCACCTTCGGCAGGAGATTGAGTTGCAAATCACCTTGCTGTGCTTCATTGCGTAGGTAGTAGTGGCGAACTAGACCGTTAAAATTGAATGGCGCAGCAGTGCCCGCGTAGGCTTGGATTGAAGCGAGTTCGCTAAGCCCCGTCAAACGGCGCGCCACATCGTTGAGTACACGATCTGTTGCTTCAAGTGAGTTCCCGCGTGGCAAATCGAGCACAATTTGCAACTCAGACTTGTTGTCGAATGGCAGCAGCTTTACCGTTACTGACTTTGTCGCAAACAATATCAAAGACGCAATGGTTGCAATTCCGACGCCAGCAAGAAACCTCGAAGACTTTGCACGGGACACAAGGATCGGCTCAGCGATCCTACGGTAGGATCGCCCAAGCCATCCTCCGTCATCATGCGCATGGTTCTGAGCATGGCCATTCGGGCTGCCACCGAAACGGACCATCAACCACGGCGTCACAATGACCGCGACAAAGAACGAGAGCAGCATCGCAGCAGACGCATTTGCTGGAATGGGCGCCATATACGGCCCCATTAGGCCGGAAACGAATAACATTGGCAACAATGCTGCAACGACGGTCAATGTCGCAACAATCGTCGGGTTCCCGACTTCTGCAACAGCCTCGATTGCTGCTGTAACCCGACTGCGACCATCAACCATACCCCAATGGCGCGCAATATTTTCGATCACGACTATTGCGTCATCAACAAGAATACCAATTGAGAAAATGAGAGCAAACAAACTGACCCGATTGATAGTGTAACCCATGATATAGCTGGCAAACAGCGTGAGCAAAATTGTGGTGGGAATGACGATCATGACAACGAGGCTTTCACGCCAACCAATCGCGGCCCCCATTAGAAGCACAATGGATGCCGTCGCGAGCGCTAGATGGAAGAGTAGTTCATTTGCTTTCTCGTTGGCCGTTTCGCCATAGTCGCGCGTGACAATAACCTCAACGTCCTTTGGAACAACTTGTCCTGTCAATTCGCCAAGTCGATGCCGGATGCGTTCTGATATGACGACAGCGTTGGCACCCGCGCGTTTGGCGAGTGCGAGCGTAACGGCGGGCACGCGCTCAAGCGAACCATCCGCAGCTTTCCTATAATGCCATGCCTGACGCTCCAATGGCTTTGAGCCTACAACCACGGCTGCAACGTCTTTGACGTACACTGGCCGACCATCGCGTGTCGCGATCAGCAAAAGACCAATGTCCGGCAGGCCACGTAGCGTCTGGCCACTCGATATCGCCACACTGCGATCGCGATCGCGGACACGACCGACCAACATGGAGCGATTGGCGTCACGGACTTTGCCGATCAATTGCGAGAGTGTCACACCGTAAAGTGCGAGCTTCTCAGGTTCTGGCTCAACACGGATTTGATCGGGCCGACCACCCGCAATGTAGGACAAGCCAACGTCATCCAACTTGGCGAGTTCAATGCGAAGATTGTCCGCAATATGATAGAGGCCGTTGTCCTGATATCTGGCAGCAGCCTCTGCTGTAGGAGCAAGGGTCAATGTTACAATGGCGACATCATCGATTCCTCGTCCAACGACCAATGGCTCGGGAATACCCACGGGAATACGATCCATATTGGCGCGAATTTTCTCGTGCACACGCACGATTGCTTCGTCAGGTTTGGTCCCCACTCTAAATCTCGCCGTCACAAGCACAGTGTCATCCATCGAATTGGAATAGACGTGCTCAATCCCATTAATTGCCTTGACAATCGTTTCCAATGGTTCCGTCACCAACCGTACGCCGTCTTCAGCCTTGAGCCCGTCTGTACGCACAAAAATATCGACCATCGGCACCGAGATTTGTGGCTCCTCTTCGCGCGGCAACGCCCAAAGCGCAACGAGGCCAAGTGCGAAAGAAGCGAGCAAAAACAGTGGCGTCAATGGCGAACCGATAAACGCCTTTGTGAGGCGACCGGAGAGGCCGAGGTCCGGCGTCTGAGAGGGATGTTTGCCCATTTACTTGCCCTCAGTGCGCGAGAGAATGTCGCCGACCTTGAGCCCACTCAATATCTCAATGTCTGCCGACTTGCTGCTACTAGGAATACTCTGTCCAACTTGGACGACCACATCGAATGCGTCGCCCTTTTCACCCACGACGCGAACAAAATCGAGACCATGCCGATTAAAAACGAATGCAGTCGGCACGATAATCGTTGCCCGCTTCCCAGTGGAGATCCACACAACGGCACGCTCACCAACGAAATAGTCGCCGAGCCCAGGCACGTCAGCATCAGCCAGCACTCGGCCGCCTTGCAGTTCCGGATACACTTGAGTGATTGTGCCAGATGATGTCGCCAGCGACACTGCCTTGGAGAGGCCCCGAGGGCCAATAATTACACCATCACCCGTCTTCATAAAACGCGCGTGTCGCTCCGGCAATTCTAGCCTTAAGACATATTGATTGGCGGCAATGGTAGCAACACTTTCCCCCGGCATCACGACACTGCCCTCGGTGACAGGAACCTTCAAAACCCGACCGGCAGCGGGCGCCAAAACTTTGCCTTCGGCAATCTGCTCTTCAACGACAAGGCGCTCGGCGCGCGCTGACTTGAGCTCGTTTGCAGCAACATCAAAACTCGTCTTAAGCTGATCGACACGAGATTGCGGACTAACACCGCGAACGCGGAGCTGCTCCACGCGTTCAAACTCGACACGCGCATTCTGCACACGCGCTTCAAGGCCGACGACCTGAGCATCTAGCGACTTTATTCTCAAAGCAATCTTCGGATCTGCAACGAGGGCAAGCTGCTGCCCCGCCTGGATTTGCGCACCTTCTTGCACCTTGAGCGATACAATCGTTCCAGGCGTACGCACACGGGCCTCAATCCGGTCTTTGCTGCGTACCGTAGCAAAAACAGCCTTGAGGTCGTCAATCTCCCGCTCCACCACCGTAAGTGTTTCACCTGCCGCCACAACCAATGGAACAGGCAAAAGCACAACACTGCCGATGAGTTTCAATATCACGCGACTCCGCAGCAAGTGGTGCACAAAAACTTGTGTCATATCAGATACCTCAACTCGTAGACGGGAGGAGTAGCGCTTGCAAATCGTGCTTGACATATATATTAGTGTTTTCTAATTTAGCAAGCATGAACATAAAAAATCTGACCGAAAAGAGTGAAGAGGCAGCAATACTGTTGGCATTGCTGGCAAACGCGCAACGACTGCGTATTCTCTGCGAATTACTTCAAGGGGAGCGATCAGTCGGTGATCTAGAGCAGGTTGTAGACTTGAGCCAATCAGCTCTATCTCAACATCTTGCAAAGCTAAGAGCGGGCGGGGCCGTTAAGACACGCCGTGACGCCCAGACCATTCACTACTCAATCGCCGACGAGCGACTATCAAGACTTCTAGCCGTGATGTACGAGATGTTTTGTCGCCCAGAGTTGCTTAAAGCAGTACCTTCAAAAAGTAAGTTGAGGAGAAAAAAATGAATATTGATCGTTTTGTCATGGCCTTCGCAGGATCGATAGTCCTTATCAGTCTCGCACTCTCGCAATGGCATAGTCCGAACTGGCTTTGGTTGACTACCTTCGTCGGGATCAACATGCTCCAGGCATCGTTCACCCGTTTCTGCCCACTCGCACGGATACTAAAAAAGTTGGGTATTCAACCCGGGTCTGCGTTTTCGTAAGGCGGTTGGCACTTGCATCGCCTCGTACTAAGCGACATCGCGCTTGCCAAGACGAGTCCATCCAGACCCTGCCCGCCCGCGCACACCACCTCACCGTCTAACCCGCTTTACTTCCACGGCCAAATTCAGTCATTTAGGTGTTGCATCTGGATTTTTATTGCCACGCCTCCCAACGTGATCACGCTGCCACATTGAGGCTCACCACATGGCCAATCCAACACAGCCCTCACCGTCGCGCCCGTCTTCATCCACAGCCCAACAGCCGCGCTATATCCGTCTCAATGACGACGACAACGTCGCTATTGTCGCCAACGATTTCGGCCTCCCGGCTGGGACTACGTTTCCCTGCGGGTTGAAGTTGATTGATCGCGTGCCGCAAGGCCACAAGGTCGCCCTCTCCGACATTCGCAAAGATGGACGCATCATCCGATACGGGCACGTTATCGGCACAGCGACGCGCGCGATTCAAAGAGGCAGTTGGATCGAGGAATCGGTGGTGAAACTCCCCGATGCCCCCTCAATGGACAGCATTCCATTGGCAACTAAAGTCCCCGCGCCGATGCCGCTGCTGGAAGGTTACACCTTCGAAGGTTTCCGCAATCCAGACGGCTCCGTCGGCACAAAGAATTTGTTGGCCATTTCGACCTCCGTGCAATGCGTCGCCGGAACTCTCGACTACGCGATCAATTTAATCCGCCGCGACCTCTTGCCCAAATATCCCAATGTGGATGACGTGATTGGATTGACGCACGCCTACGGCTGCGGCGTCGCCATCAATGCACCAGATGCTAAAATCCCCATCCGCACGCTGCAAAACATTGCGCGCAATCCGAACTTCGGCGGGCAAGCAATGGTTGTCAGTCTCGGTTGCGAAAAACTGCGCCCCGAAGTGCTACTTGGCACGCAGTCAGCGTCGAGCACAGACATCATGACCATGCAGGACGACGCTTATCACGGCTTCATGCCGATGGTGCAATCGATCATGAAGATGGCCGACTCTCGCCTGCAAATCCTCGACCGGCGCACACGCGAAACCTGCCCCGCATCCGATCTCGTCATCGGCATGCAATGCGGTGGCAGCGATGCGTTTTCTGGTGTCACCGCAAACCCGGCCCTAGGCTTCGCCTCTGACCTACTCGTCCGCGCGGGTGCCACGGTGATGTTTTCAGAAGTAACCGAAGTGCGCGATGCCGTGCACCTGCTGACACCACGCGCGGCCACTCCGGAGGTCGCCCGGGCCCTCATCCGCGAAATGGCCTGGTACGACGACTACCTCGATCGCGGCGGCGCCGACCGCAGCGCCAACACCACGCCCGGGAATAAAAAGGGTGGCCTCGCCAACATCATGGAAAAGACGCTGGGTTCCATTGCCAAGTCAGGAACTGCAGCGATTTCTGGCGTACTTGCGCCGGGCGAACGCGCCACTACAAAGGGCTTACTCTTTGCCGCCACCCCCGCCAGCGACTTTGTCTGCGGCACGCTGCAATTGGCTTCCGGTATGACACTTCAGGTATTTACCACCGGGCGCGGTACGCCCTACGGCCTCGCCGCAGCCCCCGTTCTAAAAGTCGCGACACGCACTGAACTCGCAACCCGTTGGCACGACTTGATCGACTTCGACGCGGGTCGCATTGCTACGGGAGAGGCCACCATTGAAGAAAACGGCTGGGAGTTGTTCCGATTGATCCTCGAGGTCGCAAGTGGGCGTAAAAAGGTCTGGTCTGATCACTGGGGCATCCATAACGCACTGACGTTGTTCAACCCCGCGCCCATTACTTAATGCCCGCCGACAACCAAAGCCTACTGCAGAGCAGACAATCAGCCATTGCACTAGAAGCAGGCCACAATCGCCGGCAACACCGAGGCAAAGCAGGCCTGCCCAATGAGGGCCAGAATAACGACGGGCTCTAGTTATGAGTGAGTACCGG
>JABFRJ010000284.1 GCA_013141255.1 Hyphomicrobiaceae bacterium | reverse complement strand
CTAGTCCCCCGCCGAGTGCTAGCCCGTTGATCGCGGCAATGATTGGCTTATCGGTTGTGAGGCGCTTGCCACCTCCGGCGTCCTTGCCAAAGGTGAGTTGCGCAAAGCTCTCCGCTGGAGGCATTGTTTTTTTAAGATCGGCGCCAGCGCAAAACGCACGGTCTCCTGTCCCGGTGACGACGACAACCCTAACCTGATCATCTTCACGAACTCTGCGCCACAATGCGTCAAGAGCAGCTGTTGTCTCTGGATCGAGTGCGTTCATCGCTTCAGGCCGATTGAGCGTGATCGTCGCAACATGTTCACGGATTGCGTAATCGACAGCCATTGCTTCCTCCTCTGTATCCACTGCAGCGGCCGAAGGCCGGATGCCAAACTGTCCCGATAAAAGACCCAGCACCGACTCCGTCAAACGAGTTTTGCACGCCGTCGTTTGACTCTAGGACAGCCACTAGTGTGGTGGATGCGAAGTGATCGTGAGTCGTGCTCAACAATGCGAGCCAAAAGCTCGATTGACGCTTTGTTGTGCCAGCCCAATAGCTGGTACGAAAGTGGCTATTAGCCGACGACTACACGGTTAAACATCGGGCTTACATTACCTATTGATCGGAGGGACGGATGACCGACTCAAAGACTGAAACTTCAAATGGCATAACAAAAATGCGATTGTTGTGGTCGTCACGGTCGCCGTTCGTACGTAAGGTCCTGATTGCTGCACATGAACTCGGCCTTGGCGATCGGATCGAGCTCGTGCCGACCTTCGTCACTGGTAAAATACCCGTTCCTGACGTCGAGGCACTTAACCCAAGTGGACAAATTCCAACGTTGGTGGATGTGGACGGCGCAACCGTTTTCGATTCCACGGCCATCATTGATTACCTTGATACAAAATTTGGAAGCGGCCTCCTTCTTCCTAGAGCGTATCCCCAACGCCTCGACGTGCTGCGACGTGTCGCGCTGGCGCAGGGCATCAAAGAAAAGTCGATCCGCTGGATTAGCGAGCGCCTCCGCCCGGAAGAGCATCGCGATGCGGAGCTAGTCGTCGGAATAGCGAGGACGCTGAATAACTGTCTTGATGCACTTGAGACCGACGCTGCCCGCTGGAAGGACATGCCTATAGATGCAGGCCATGTCGGCTTAGCTGCCGCCCTTGGTTACCTCGACTTCCGCTTCGCGCAGGTCTCATGGCGCACTCGCCGACCCGCACTTGAAACATGGCATAAAACGTTCGCGCAGCGGCCCTCATACATCGCCACCGAGTTTGTCGATCCAAACAAAGTTGCGCAGCCGAACACAAAGCCTTGACGCCGGCTTCAGCCGTTTTCGCGCCGATAGAAGCTGGCATACTGACTCTCAGTGCAGTACTTCTGTAAGGAAACTATCAATCTTCTTTCCAACCAGATCCGGCGCTTGCATTGCTATGAAATGGCAAGATGGGAACACCTCAAAGCGCGCACCTGGGATAGCTCGCGCCACTGGTTCGACCATCGCAGGCGGTCGTGTCTTGTCAAATTCACCCGCAATCACCAACGTTGGACACTTGATTCCACCCAGATACGGCAAGTATTTCGCTTCAAGCAACATACCAAACGTTGCCGCGAAACTTTCTGGGTCCATAGAACTCTGTTGCGCTTGGAAACGCCGAAATCTTTCGGGATTGTCGCGCAATTGCTCTGGATAAGAACCAGGCGCTATTTGTTCGTCGACCAAACGGCGGATGCCCAACTCAACAATGCGGCCTGGCATAGCTCGGGCGCCAGCGAGACGTTCCGGAGCGATTTCTGTCGCCGGCGCCAAGGCGATCAATGCGCCAATCCGTTCAGGGATCTGGGCTGCGACCCGCATAGCTACACCGGCTCCCACAGCGGCACCGACAAGAGCTAGAGGCCCTTCGACTTTCATCGCGTCGATGAAGCCAACAAGATCATTGATGGCGTCGTCCACCGTAAATGGTCCAAAAATCTTTTGGGAGAGTCCGAAGCCGCGCATGTCGTAACGAAGTACACGATATTGATCCGCGAGATAGGGAACTACCTCATCCCAGCTATCGAGTGTTCCACCCATCTCATGGACGAGTATGACAGTGCCTGTCGCCGCCGACGCACTCACGCCGTCCTCCGCGAAGCGAAGCCAAGTTCCATTTGCCTGAACCCAGTCGACTTTGTGCACGACGTATCTCCAATAGCTCAGCGGGCGCCGTAGAATTTGTCAGGGTTCGACACGAAGATTTTGCTCCTAAGGGCCGCATCCGGCGTCCAGCGGTCGAACAAGTCCACCATTTTACCGACATCGGGCAATGTCGCGTCATTGCCGATAAACGCCCAATCACTTCCGAACACCACGCGGTCCGGCAAGTTCTCGACATACGCGTCGTGAAATGGGCGCACCTCGTCGAAGTCCGGATAGGCTTTCGATACGCGGCCAGGCGTCAATTTAATCCAGAAATTGCTATCCTTCATCATTGAGAGAAAGCGCTTGAAGCCCGCATCGTCTAGGCCGCGACCGACGTCGCAGAAAGCCATATGGTCAAAGATGACGGGCACCCGGGTGGCCTTCAGCTTCTCAAAATATTCCGCGATCAAGGCTTGTGTCGCCCATATCTGAAAGTGCCAGCCAATCTCGCGAAAACGAGGGGCAAGAGTTTCGATGTCGGTCATCGCGAGCGTACCGGGCTTGCCTGACGCGTGACCATGATCAGTGATGCGCACCCCGCGCAGTCCGCCGCGGTCATGCCGCTGCAATTCACTATCGCTCACATTTGCAGGCAGTACGGCTACACCACGAAGCCGCGGCCAATTTGTCTGGACTGCGTCAAGGGTCGTCGAATTATCCCAAGCGTTTGCCGACGGATGGACTAACACGCCGCGCGCAAACCCAGCCGTATCGAGCATGTTAAGATAATCTGAGCACGGCGACAAAGGTGGCTGGTACGGTGGGTTTTCCATGAGTGGATAGCGATCGTAAGGGCCGAAGACGTGAGCGTGACAATCCCAAGCACCTTTGGGCAGAGGTTTCATCGGCTTTGAGACTGGTCGAGGGATTTCCACTCGCGGTTTAGCTACTTGCGACATCATATTTTCTCCCGCTCAGTTTCAACTCAGATTGAAGGTGGACTACGCGCGCCTCAAGGCAGTTTTCCTCTTCCTCAGATGCGTTTTCATCAACCGCCAGCGATCGGCCAACTGCGCGCGAACAACATCCGAGTGAGTGCGATCAAATCGCGATAGCCAATGCGTTTGCCGCCTTGAATTCTAGCGTAACCTTCGAGCCAATTTCTTGTGTCGACTGCGCATCCGCGAATACAGTTACGGTGCTTTGACTCGTCTGAACGGTATACCGGTTCGAAGCTCCGCTAAACGCGGAAAGCACGATAGTACCTTCAAGCTTGTTGACTTGAGCACCATCACTCGATTTCCCAACCTCTGATAATACAATGGACTCGGGCCGAACAGACACGACGACATTGTCTCCGAGCGACGATGTGGTCGGGAGAGTACATTTTAGAACAGTATCATCGCCGAGCTTGACAATACCTTCCTGTGTTTCACGTCCAAGCTGAGCTATGACACCACGGAAAATATTGGTCGATCCGATGAACTCGGCCACGAATGCATTGCGGGGATGGAAATAGAGTTCGCGCGGCGCACCCATTTGTACGATCCGGCCATGATCCAAGACCGCAATTTGATCCGACAACTCGAGTGCTTCGACTTGATCGTGCGTAACGTAAATGGTCGTGATACCAATCTGCTTCTGCAAGCGCTTCAATTCCTTACGCATTTCCTCGCGCAACGACGCGTCTAGATTACTCAGCGGTTCGTCAAGCAAAAGTACTTTCGGGCGGCGAACAATTGCTCGCGCCAACGCGACGCGCTGCTGTTGACCACCGGAGAGCTGAGTAGCTGATCGCTTTTCGAAGCCCGTCAAATTGACCGCATCGAGTGCTTGCTGCACGTCGCGCTCAATTTCCTGTGTGCTGAACCGGCGATCCTTTGCAACCCGCAACGGGAATGCGACGTTGTCGAACACGGTCATATGCGGCCAAATGGCATAGGACTGAAATACCATGCCGAGTCGCCGCTCATTCAGCGGCACCGAAATATTGCGCTGTGAGTCAAAGAATACCTCGTCAGCCACATGTATTCGTCCAACGTCCGGACGCTCAAGTCCCGCGATACATCTCAGGGTCGTCGTCTTTCCGCAGCCACTCGGTCCCAATAACGTAAAGAAGGTCCCGGCATCGAGAGCGAATTCGGCATCGCGCACCCCACCTCCAAGCCCGCTGCTTGTGTAGACCCGCGTAAGGCCATTGACCTCGATAAGGCTAGACATTTTGTTTTCCCATTCAGGCCGTTTGCGAGGAGGAAGGGCGCCGCTGCGATACGACATAGAAGGCAGCGGCAAAGACGGTCATGATTGCAGTCCAGACCAATCCGAGCGCGTTCAGTTCGCCAGCTTGGCCGTTGACCCATTGTTCCATCATCGTCACTGCAATGGTTTGCGATCTTGGGCCTGCGAGTAACACAGCGATAGAGAGTTCCTTCGAAGCCACCAAAAAGATGAACAGCCACCCGGAAATAATTGCTGGCGACAGCAGTGGCGCCACGATCCGACGTAGTCGCTGTAGCGGCGTTGCGCCAGAGACAGCGGCCGCCTCCTCTAGTTCTCGATGGATTTGCAGCACGCCTGAGAACGCGTAGCGCATGCCAAGTGGCAAATAGCGTATCGAAAAGGCGAGACAGATTAGCCACAAGGTCCCATAGATCGGCACCGGGACGCGCAAGCCGATTTGCATCATGGCGACGCCGAAGACGATCCCCGGAAAAACGAACGGCGCCATCGCGAGCTGATTAATGATAGCACCGCCGCGGCTCCGTCGCGCGGAAAGCCATCCGGCAAATACAGTGATTGTCATGGCAGCGGTCGCCGCCCCTGCGGCAACGAGAACTGTGTTGAGGCCAAGCCAAAGCGTGTCGCTGGAGCCGAGCACGTTGGAAAAATTGCTCAACGTGATCTTTGACAGGTTCGCTAGACGAATGGGTCTTGGGAATGGTGACAAGGCGGACCACAGCAGGGCCAACAATGGCAGCACCAGCAGTATGATAAAACTCACCAGAATGAACGCGCCACCGATCCACCGCGCGCGCCCCAGATCGAAGGCGCGCGGACGATAACCTTTGCCGGTGATACTCGCGAACCGGTCAGCGTTGCGCGCAACCCGATTGTAGAACCAAAACAGCACACCAACCATGATCATCATCAAAACTGAGTGTGCGCACGCGCGACCTAGATTTGGCGGCTGCAACCTGATCGCTTCATAGATATCTGTTGTCAGTACGTTGATACCGCCGGGCATACCAACAAGCGCCGGTACGTCGAATGCCTCAATATTACCGATAAAAACTAAAAGAGCGGTCGCAACGACGGCCGGCAACGCGAGCTTCATAGAGATTTTGTAGATCGTCTCAAGCACTGTGGCCCCGCACATGCGGGCAGCTTCCTCCATGTCCGCGTTCGCGTTCCGGAATGCTGGTGCAATCAATAGAAACACCACCGGACACCAAATGAACCCCTGAACCAGGATCATTCCCGTGATGGAATTTATATTGAACAGAATGTCTGACGAACCGCTCAACGTCCGATACAGGTCGTTAACTGGGCCAACTCTGCCCAACAAAAACAGCCAACTAACCGCATACACGACATAAGGTGTGCCAAGCGAGACAACACAGGTCAGGTACGCGAGCTTTTTGAATGGCACGTTGGTCCGTTCAACCAGCCACGCCAAGGTCCCGCCGACAACCAGCGCCAAGGTTGTCGCAAAGGTGGCAACGATGATCGAATTGGACAGCCCCGCAAGCAAACGCCGACCTTCGAAGATTTGGACAAAATTTGCGATCGTGGCACCCGAGTACTCAACGCCTGGCGGGGGGACGGTGAAGCTGCCGTAGATCAGGATCAAAACTGGAGGTACGACAAGCACTGCCAGAAGCAGTAGGATTATAGTCGAGACCACTGTGATGGCGTCAAACTTGAAGCCTAGTGATTGCCGACGACCGGCAACACTTGGCTCAGCATTGAAAGTTGTTGGAGCCGTCACAAGTCTCTCTCCATTGGGTGGATCTGTAGGCGGCTCATTGTGGCACTCGCCAGCTAACCGGCAGGGTGGCGGAAGCTCATCGCCTCCGCTCTCACCAACCCCCGCTCTGTCGGCACACAGACACCTATTGAGCCCTAGCTATTTGAACAATTCGTTGTAGATTTTGATGTAGTCATTCATGTTCTCCACGACACGTTTCGCGGACATCCACTCGACTTTGAAACCAGAGGTCAAAGGATTGAGCTCTTTGATCTTAGGACCGACCTTTGGATGTGTCGGAATATACCCTGCATTACGCAACACCGTTTGGCCTTCCTCAGACACGACAAAGTCGTACAGCAATTTTGCGGCGTTTGGGTTTGGCGCCTTGTTGACGAGGTTGAGAACATGGGTGAGTCCGAGAAGCGGCTCCATGTTGATGAAATTCGCAGGTGCACCCTTGGCGGCGCTAATGGCCACGTGATGATTGAATACGACCAGAGATAGAGGGTACTGGCCAGCAATCACCTGGTCCAAGACCACTCGAGATGCTGCAGGAATATTAGCAAGTTTCTGCTTCGCCAACTTGCGCAGATATTCCATGCCCTTGTCCTGCCCCATGCTCAAAAGCACGAGAGCAACAAACCCAGGCCCCCCATCGAGACCAGGGTTAGCGCTCCAGGCAATTTTTCCGGCCCATTTCGGGTCTAAAAGATCTTCAAAAGTCTTGGGAGCATCAGTCGGTTTCACGAGCTCCGTGTTCATGCCCGGACCGAGCACATACATGAGAAAGGATACGCCTCGACCGTCCTCTTCAACAAACTGCTTCGCGTATTGCGACGCGACTTGCGGTTGATACGGCGCGATGTGATCGGTCTTGTAGAGTGGCACAAGCGACCCGTCGACCAAGTCGGCTTGCGTTTTGCCCGCTTGGGCTTCATTGACAAGACGAAGAGAAAGCTCGCCGGAATTGTATCGGGCAAAGTTGACTTTGATCCCGGGGTACTTTGCTTCAAACGCAGCTACTAGTGGCCGCACGGCTTGATCCACCAGAAGGGTGGTGTACCAGACTACCTGACCCTCTTTTTTTGCAGCGGCTACAAGCGCATCGTCGGGTGTCTGAGCTTGACCAACGCCCGACCATGACCCGAGCAAAAGCGTGGTCGTCAAAAGCAGCCGAACGGCACTTGCCCCCATGCGTCTCCGGCTCATAGGCAATGAAGTTTTGTGCATGAATTCGTTTGATTGACGCATCGCATTTCTCCCTAACCTGACGTATTCTTTTGTTGCCTTTCACGGTGCCAAGTCCCAGTCCTGAGACATGATGGTCACCGGGGCGCTCAATTATTTTTTGACTTTGCTTGAGCAGTGTTGATCTGTCCCTTGGCAAAGGCGAGTCATCAAGCCATAAAATATCAACTGAAACTGAGGTTATCTGATGCCCGTCCCTTTCGGTTGGGCCCAGGCTGCATTGTTGGCCGGGGCCTGACTTGCTCAGAGATGGGAGAGGTCTTCGTTGAGTCGACCGGCGAGTTCGGTAAGTGACGAATCGTCACGACTTGAGGCACCATCAGCTTCAGCAGCGAGACTACTTGCGCAGATGGGCTACCCGGTTAACGTATCGGCGCCTATTTGAACAACTCGTTGTAGATCCGAGCGTAATCCTGCATGTTTTCCTCGACGACCTTCATGGGAATTCAGTCTGTTTTGGCTGCAGCCGGATTGAGTTCCGCAATCTTCGGAGCTACCTTCGGATGCGTCGGGATGTAGCCTGCCTCTCGCAGCACCGCCTGACCGTCCTCCGACATGAGGAAATCAATGAGAAGCTTCGCTGCGTTTGGATGTGGCGCGTTTCTGACCAGATTGACAAAGTGAGGCATGCCGAGGAGTGGGTCCATGGTAATGAATTTCACCGGCGCTCTCTTGGCGGCGCTGGCCGCTACGTGATGAGTGAAAGCCACCACCGCGAGGTGATACTGGCCGCCAATCACCTGATCGAGCACGACACGAGACGAGACGAGCCCGGAACGTTGGCAATCTTCTGTTTGGACAGCTTGCGCAGATAGTCCATGCCCTTGTCCTCGCCCATGCTGCGCAGCACGAGACCAACGAAACCCGGGGCGCCATCCAAATTTGGATTGCTGCTCCAGGCCATTTTTCCAGCCCATTTCGGATCGAGAAGATCGTCGAAGGTCTTCGGCTGTTCGGCAGGTTTAACGTGTTCTGTATTGACGCTTACGCCCGCCACCTACACGCTGAAGGCAGTGCCTCGGCCGCCTTCGTCAGCAAACTGCTTGGCGTAGTCTGACCCGACCTGTGACTGATAGGGTTCGACGAGATCTGTCTTGTAGAGTGAGGCGATGGCCCCATCGATCACATCGGCCTGCGTCTTGCCGGCCTGCGCCTCATTGATAAGCCGCAGTGCGATCTCACCGGAATTGTAGAGTGCGAAGCGAACCTTGACGCCAGGATATTTCGCTTCGAACGCAGCGACTAGAGGGCGCACGGCCGGATCAACCAGTAGTGTCGTGTACCAGACGACTTCGCCTTCTTTTTTCGCTTCGGCGATGCGCTGTTCGTCCTGAGCATAGCCCGCCGACGCGCCGAGCATGGTGGACGCCGCCATGACAAGTCCACCAACGACGCGTGCGGTGAAGGACCTCCGGCTCAGAATTGCTGCAGAACCGCGCTGCGACACGTTCAATCGGCGAATTTCATTCCTCCTGAACACGATGACTCTCGTCGCTTCCCGTCGCCAGCCCTGTCATCGCGACAATCTATTGGCCGGACATCGACTTGTGCGGCTTCGCTTGAAGCCCTACTAATCTGCCCCTTGCCGCAGCGCGCGCGACAAGCCAAATAAGGTAATGCGAGATTGACGCCAACTGAGCCGCCGCGGCCGACATCAGATTCAGGGCGCCGATTATCCTATATATGCGATGTGCATCAATCGCGCATCACGTTAAGCGATAGCTCTGGTCTGAGTAGTCGATCGTGAGGGTGATGCGGCCTTCGTTGAGCGACCATTGCTGAAGCGTGTAGGTGCGCAGGCCCTTGGCGTGGAACGGGTCTTGATCGGCAATGCGACGCGCCTCCGCCTCGCTCTCGGCGCGGATGATGATCATTCCAGTACCCGTCGGCGAGCCGTCAGCGGTCGACAGCGGGCCTGCGCCGAACATGATGCCCTCCTTTTCGAGACGGATCTGATGCACCAGATGCGCCTCGAGCACCTTCTCAATCTCTTCGCGTGGCGCCACCGCTGTGGTGATCACGACCCATAGCCGCTTACGTAGCATCTTGTCCCAGAGTGCCTTCAGATGCGGAGAATGGTCAGCCATATCGGTCTCCTCGTAATCCTGGTTGAGGCAGTACTGACCAGTTCACTCATCGCCAGCGCAACAGGCGGTTCTCAAGCGCGGTCATGCCGAGGTTGATGCCAACGCCGATGGCGGCGAGCATGAAGATGATGCCGAACACGCTGTTGGTCTTGAAGCTCGCCCCGTAGAGCGCTAGGATCTGCCCGATGCCGTGGTCGGACGCGAAGATCTCGCTGGCGATAACGCCCAATAGGGCAAAGACGAGGCCAAGTCGCAGGCCATTGAAGATCACCGGTACGGCGCTCGGTAAAACGAACTTGCTGAAAATCTGTGTTTCGCTCGCGCCGAGCGTGCGCGCCAACGTGATGTGATCCGGATTGACGCTGCGACCGCCAGCGACTGTATTTGTCAGCACGATGAAAAATGTCAACGAAAAGCCGAGTGCGATCTTTGAGCCCATGCCGAGGCCGAACCAGATCAGAAACAAGGGTGCCAACGCGATGCGTGGCATGGAATTGAGCGCCAGCATGATCGGGCTCATCAGCGCCTCGATATTGGGTCGCGTGATGAACAGCATGCCGACAAGAACCCCGCTGGCGCTACCGACCACGAACGCGGACAGGATGGAGGTGAGGGTGTAGGCGAAATCCCGATAAAGTTCGCCGGTCACGAACAGCGCACTAAAGATGTACTTGAAGATGCCGCTCGGCCGCCCGACCAAGATCGGCTTGAGCACGCCCGTGGCAGAGCTCCATTCCCAAAGGCCGAAGAACGCGCCGATGATGACCAGGCGCCAGCTCCAGATCTTCAACGGCGACCACGTAACATCATTCATAGCGGCCCCTTTATGACAAGCCCATACCCGCTTCTAACTCCGACCAGATGTGCGAATAGAGTTCGTGAAACCTTGGATCTTTCTGCAGCGCGCGCACCGAGCGCGGCCGACCGAGCGTGATTGGCACATCGGCGACGATGCGGCCGGGGCGCGCGCTCATGACGATCACACGGTCCGACATCGACACGGCTTCCGACAGATCGTGGGTGATGAAGATGACCGTGCGCCCGTCGCGCTGCCAGAGTTGCAAGAGGACTTCCTCAAGTTGCAGTTTGGTCTGCGCATCAAGCGCACCGAACGGCTCGTCCATAAGCATGATAGGACTGTCAAGACAAAACGTGCGGGCAAGAGCCACACGCTGGCGCATGCCTTGCGACAACGCCTTGGGATAGGCGTTTTCGAAGCCCTTCAAGCCGACTTGCTCCAGCAGATCCAATGCACGCCGACGGCGCTCTTCGACCGGTACGCCGCGGATTTCAGTGCCGAGCTCGGCGTTGGCGAGCGTCGTTCGCCAGGGCGCAAGCGCATCACGCGCGAGCATATAAGCGATGTCCCGATTGCCGATCACGGGCGGTTTTCCGCCGACAAGGAACGTGCCGGCGCACGCCCATGCTGGCAGCAAGCCCGCTGCATAATTGAGCAGCGTGGTCTTGCCGCAGCCACTCGGGCCGACGATCGATACAAACTCGCCTGACTTGACGTTAAGCGAGACTTTGTCGACCGCCAACACTCCTGCGACCTTAAACTCGACGGATACGGTATCGAGATACACA
Organism: Hyphomicrobiaceae bacterium; assembly: GCA_013141255.1. Classification (GTDB taxonomy): domain Bacteria; phylum Pseudomonadota; class Alphaproteobacteria; order Rhizobiales; family Hyphomicrobiaceae; genus JABFRJ01. The sequence goes on along the minus strand of JABFRJ010000284.1, from coordinate 615 downwards.
GTACCACCATGTCCCGCTTGGCGATCTGTCGGTGATGGCGATTGCTGCACGATTAAGGTGCCTTGTCCCAGATCACTCTTGATGTATCGACGGACTTTTCCAGCAGCTTGGCGTCGAGAAAGAACTTCACCGTGTCGCCTACTGCCTTGCGCGACACTTTCAGGTCGCGGCTGTAGGCCGCGAGGGCCGTCTTGAGCCATTCGCGGCGAAGAGCCTCGGCGTTTGGCAGATCGCCAAACGTGATATGCGTTGCGTAGATTTTAACGAGCTCGTCGAAGTTGGCTGGATCATTGGCCCAAGTGATCGCGTCGCGCATGGCCGCATAGAATGCCGCCATCAAGTTCGGGTTGCCATCAGCCGTTTCGCGCCGCATGACCAGCGATACTGCCGACCCGTTCAAGGCGATAACCGATGGGGGGCCTTCGCCGTTCAACAGGTCGACACCAACTGAACAGCTCTTTGTCGCAATGCAGAGCGTGCGCATCGGTTCGAACATCATGACGGCGTCGATCTGCTTGCCGACGGTCAGCGCAGTAAAGGCGGTCGCCGGTCCGCAGACGCCGACGTAAGTCACGTCGCTCGGCTACATCCCGGCACCTAGCAGCATCGCGTTCA
>JABFRJ010000343.1 GCA_013141255.1 Hyphomicrobiaceae bacterium | reverse complement strand
CCCATTTTTCTAAAGTCCCATTTTTCTAAAGTCATTGCATCAAGCCAATATAATTCCACGTCATTCGAATAACTTATATTATTCCGCCAAACGGCATACGGCTTCGATATTGTGACCGTCTGGATCGAAGACAAAAGCACCAAAGTAATTATCGTGGTAATGCGGCCTCAGACCCGGCGCCCCATTGTCACGGCCACCAGCCTTCATCGCCGCGTCATAGAACTTCCGCACCGCGTCTCTGCTTTTCGCCGAAAACGCAAAGTGCACCCGCCCCTTTATCGGCATCCCAGTTCCAATCCAGAATTGCGGTCGCCCACCCGCTCCAAATCCGGCCTGTGATGCCCCTCCAGTCTCCTCAGATGCAACTTCAAGCACGAGTGAATACCCGAGAGGCTTCAGGATCGCCGCGTAAAACGACTTAGCCCGTTGATAGTCAGAGACCGGGATACCAACATGATCAAACATGGCGCGCTCCTCACACTGATTGGACGACAGACTTCAAGTTTAGTCCCCATCACTGCTCACGCAACAAAAAGCACCAGCCGTCCGCAAGTGACGACCAGTGCCATTTAGATTTGCAGCGCTAAATCAGATGGTTAAACGCGACGCTCAACCATCAATTTCTTCAACTCAGCAATCGCCTTCGCAGGGTTCAAGCCCTTCGGGCACGCTTTGGCACAGTTAAGGATCGTATGGCAGCGATAAAGCCGGAAAGGATCCTCAAGATTGTCGAGACGCTCGCCTGTTGCCTCGTCGCGACTGTCAATCACCCAGCGATACGCCTGCAACAGCACCGCCGGCCCTAAATAGCGATCCTGGTTCCACCAATAGCTCGGGCAAGACGTCGAACAGCAAGCACAAAGAATGCACTCATACAGCCCATCGAGTTTTTCACGATCCGGCTTCGACTGCTTCCACTCCTTCGGAGGCGTCGGGGTCGATGTCTTCAACCATGGTTCCACCGACTGATGTTGCGCATAGAAATTGGTCATGTCCGGCACTAAGTCTTTGACGACCTTCATGTGCGGCAACGGATAGATCTTGATCGGCCCTTTAACCTCGTCGATCGACTTCAGGCAGGCCAGCGTATTGGTGCCGTCGATATTCATAGCGCACGATCCGCAGATACCTTCACGGCACGAACGACGGAAGGTCAACGTGGCATCTACCTCGGCCTTAATCTTGATCAGCGCATCAAGAACCATCGGTCCGCAGTCATTTTTGTCCACCCAATAACTATCGACACGAGGATTCTCAGTATCATCCGGACTCCAACGATAGATTTGAAACTCCTTCCAGTCGCCTTTTGCGCGGACTGGCTGGTTCCAAGCTTTCCCGCGGTTCACGCGCGAGTTACGAGGCAGTGTCAAGGTCACCATGGCTCAGGCATCCATTTCAATCATCATGACAAATTTTAGAATTAGTACACGCGCGCCTTAGGCTCGATGTATTTAATCTCGTTCGTCATTGTGTATGTGTGCACCGGACGATAGTCGATCCGGACTTCTTTCTTCGCCATGTCGGCAAATGCCAACGTGTGCTTCATCCACTCTTTGTCATCACGGCTCGCATAATCTTCCCGCGCATGCGCGCCACGGCTTTCCTTGCGATTCTCCGCCGAATACATCGTCACAGCCGCTTGGCCGATCAGATTGTCATATTCAAGCGTCTCAATGAGGTCTGAATTCCAAATCAGCGACCGGTCTGTGACACGGACATCCTCTGACTCTTTCCAAATCTCACTGATCTTTGCGACACCCTCTTGCAAAACAGGACCGTCGCGGAATACCGCACAGTTGTTCTGCATCACCTTCTGCATTTTCAATCGGAGCGCCGCCGTCGGAGTGCTGCCGCTCGCATAACGGAAGCGATCAAGGCGTGTCAGCGCAAAATCAGCAGAGTCCTTCGCCATATCAGGCTGTTTCGCACCAGCTTCCACAGTCTCACCACATCGCAAACCCGTCGCACGTCCAAATACCACAAGATCGATCAGCGAGTTTGAGCCAAGTCGATTCGCGCCATGCACCGACACGCACGCAGCTTCACCAATAGCCATGAGACCGGGTACAACATGATCGGGATTGCCGCCCTTAAGCGTCAAAACCTCGCCATGATAATTCGTCGGGATGCCACCCATATTGTAGTGCACAGTTGGCAACACTGGTATCGGTTGACGACGCAAATCTACACCGGCAAAAACCTTCGCGCTCTCCGTAATTCCCGGCAACCGCTCAGCCAAAATCTTTGGATCAAGATGATCAAGATGCAAATAGATATGATCGCTTTCTTTACCGACGCCGCGGCCTTCGCGAATCTCCATCGTCATCGAGCGTGACACCACGTCGCGAGACGCCAGATCCTTAACGTGCGGGGCATACCGCTCCATGAAACGCTCACCTTTACCGTTGGTGAGATATCCGCCTTCGCCGCGCGCGCCTTCTGTAATTAATACGCCAGCTCCGTAAATGCCTGTCGGGTGGAACTGCACAAATTCCATATCCTGCAGCGGCAGCCCTGCACGCAACACCATCGCATTGCCATCACCTGTGCACGTATGCGCCGAGGTGCAAGAGAAGTAAGCACGACCGTATCCTCCTGTTGCGAGAATGGTCCGTTGCGCGCGGAATCTATGAATAATACCGTCTTCCAGCGAGAGCGCCATGACGCCTCTGCAGACACCGTCCTGATCCATAATAAGATCGAGCGCGAAATACTCGATAAAGAATTCCGCCGAATGCCGCAGTGATTGTCCATAAAGCGTGTGCAACATCGCGTGTCCGGTACGGTCAGCAGCCGCGCACGTACGCTGCGCAGGAGGACCATCACCATACTCAGTGGTCATCCCACCGAATGGCCGCTGATAAATACGACCGTCGTCCGTTCGGCTGAACGGAACTCCATAATGTTCAAGCTCGTAAACAGCATCTGGCGCATTTCGGCAAAGATACTCGATCGAGTCTTGATCGCCCAGCCAGTCCGACCCCTTCACGGTATCAAACATATGCCAGCGCCAATCGTCGCGACCCATATTCCCAAGCGCCGCCGCAACACCACCCTGAGCCGCAACTGTATGCGAGCGGGTTGGGAACACTTTAGTTATGCACGCCGTTTTTAAGCCTGCTTCAGCACAACCTAGTGTAGCCCGGAGACCGGCACCACCCGCTCCAACCACCACAACATCGTAAGTGTGATCAACAATTTTGTACGCCGGTGCCGTTGACCCAGTCGCCTTACCGTTAGCTTTACCGCTCATCGTTCCAGCCATCGCTCGAAAATTTCTATGATCAGCGCAATCAAGCGCCGAAGCTCAGTTTGAATACTGCGAATACGCACGTCAGGCCAATACCGATCGTAAAAAACGTATTCAACATCAAAAGAACCACCTTCGATCCCTCTGAGTGCACATAGTCTTCAATCACCGTCTGCATCCCAAGACGCATGTGCATCATGCCTGCGAGCACCAGCATCAACAGAAGTATCGCGACAGCCGGTTTCTGCAGCGTCTTCCTAACCGTTGCGTAATCCGCCCCAATCAATGACACCAAGATGCAGATAGCAGCAGTGACCAGCATGATATTGGCAACGCCAGTGATCCGCTGCTTCCAGAAATGATCCGTACCTTCTTTCGCAGATCCAAGACCACGAACCCGACCAAGAGGGGTCCGCAGAATAGCTTGCGTAGGAGACGGCGTAGGTGGAAGTCGAGTACTCATTGCAATGCAATCCCCTCAGCGAAGCCCGTAAGCAGCGAACCAGATCAAAGCAGTGGACAGTACCGACGCGACAATCGAGGCCCAACTCATGCGATCAACGGTCGTGAGGTCAAATCCGCGACCAGTATCCCAGATCAGATGCCGAATCCCGCCAAACATATGGTGCATGAGTGCCCAAGTGTATCCAAACAAAACAACCTTCCCTGGCAAGCTGCCAAAGACGTCACTCACAAACTGAAAGTATTTTGGACCTTGAGCGGCAGCAACGAGCCACCAAGCAAGTAAAAGCGTGCCGAAATAGAGCGCGACGCCAGTAATGCGATGAACAATCGACATCACCATATTGATCAACGGTCGATATATTTGCAAATGCGGCGACAACGGCCGCGGGTCGACAACCTTAGAATCGGCCATATCGGCCCTCTCCCCAAAATGAGCAACAACGCCCCGAGTAAAGGCCTTCTACCGCGCCGCAGCACAGCCTGCAATCAACACAATGGTGCAATCAGATCAAAATATTGCCCGCACGCTGGTGATCCAGGATCAAAAACCAAGAAACTGGATCAGTTGTGCGTAAAACGCCTACGACAATGCCTCTACGGCAACTTTGCCGAGTCGAGCGCCACTATCAAATGCATGCTCAGCCAATCGGCCCAGGCACCAGTCACCGCACACGCCAACCATATCCTCGGTCGAGAACATGAAAGTTTCACCAAGCGAAATATCGACCAATCCATGCTTCCACAGATGCGCCGCCATTTGCGCCGGTCGCGTCGGGGGCAAACCGAGGGCATGGCTGACCTCTGCCCAAAGATCCTCGGCAATACTTTCTGGATCCGCGTCTTCAGTCTCGCGACTCCAAGTCGGCGACGCATGAATGAGAATATTATCTCCGCGGCCCGAACGGCCAGGCTTTGCGTTGTTCCTTGACACCCAACGGATAGTCTCCGTCATATCTGAAAACACATCTTGATCCGGCATAACTGAAACATCCAAACGCACCATGACAGCCCAGCACGGCGACATACGCACACGATTGAGCGGATCCGCTAAGCGATCAAGGCGTCCAACCAGCAATTGGGCTTCAGGTGCAGGAACTGCTACGATAACCGCATGAAACGGCCCTTGTGTGCTCTGATCCTCAAACCAAAGGTACCAACCTTTATCGCGTCGCTCCATCGTATGAACACGCTGACCTGTATGGATGCGTACGCTTTCCGCCAGTGGCCTCAGAACCGAACTCATACCCGGAGTACCAACGAACCATTGCTGCATCGTCGCTGCCGCCGCGCCCGTCGCGCCACGAGGCTGCCATCGAGCAGCGTACCCCGCTCCCACAATTTCATCGACATATTTGCTGAAGGTTGACGACCGCGCCGTCAAATATTGAGCGCCAGTATCAAATGCGCTTAGTCCAAGGCGCGTGGTCGCCAGTCGTCCACCGATGGTACGGTCACGCTCGAAAACTTCGACATAGCATCCAGCACGACGCAAAACGCGCGCAGCCGAAAGGCCCGCAAGTCCTGCACCGATAACTGCCACGCTCTTGGGCACTGTGCTCCCACCCGAACACAACGTCCGAGCGGCCTCTCAAATATCGAACAAATCGGGTCTAGTCATCAACGCCTAAGACTAGAAACATTTAGAACAACTTCCTTAACAAATGCATCTTCGCCCCGAAATACTCAGCGATACTTACGCATCTTAACGAATTATTACCAACCAGGCATCGAGTTCAAGAACGACCCCTTCAACAAACGCATCTCCAGCGTCACGATTTGGAAAATCAGAACACGGGACATTTTTAGTCGCGATCATGCGTACGCGCAGCGCGCCGACATCCGATCTCCCGGGTATGTCCTGCTTGTCGATAATTTCACTCCAAGCGTAAACGGTATCCCCGGCAAACAATGGCGCAACGTGCCGTCCCCCATTAATTGCTGCCAAATGAAAAGCGTTACCAAGCCCATTGAACGATAAAGCGCGCGCAAGTGAAATGACGACCCCACCATAAATCAGTCGCCGACCAAACCTGCTTCCCTGCGCCGCAAACTGATCGAAATGAACTTTGGCGGTATTCTGATAGAGCCGTGTTGCCATTTGGTGCTCGGCCTCTTCGACCGTCATACCGTCAACGTGATCGATCTTTTCGCCAATCACATAATCCGCAAACCTATGGGTTGACCCAGCGAGCATCATATCATAGTCCGCGATTATTAATCCCGGCACGGCGGATGCAAGATCACTGGGCGACACCACCTTCAACAACTCCGGCACTACCGATTCTGCGACAATCGCGGCCTTATCCCGTTTCCGCACCATAACCCAGCGCACATAACTAAGAACGACGTCGTCTCGCTGATTGCGGCCAGTCGTTCGAACATAAACAACGCCAGTTTCTTTATTTGCATTCTCCCGCAGCCCGATCACCTCAGATACTGACGACAGTGTATCACCGACATAAACCGGCTTCAAAAACCGGCACTCTGCATACCCCAAATTGGCAATCGCATTAAGTGAAATGTCTGGCACAGTTTTGCCAAAGACCACATGAAAAACAATCAAGTCATCCACGGGCGCATCACGATATCCCAATCGTCGCGCAAACTCCTTAGACGACTGTACAGCAAAGCGGCCACCGTAAAGCGATGTGTAAAGAGACACATCACCCGACGTAATCGTCCGCGGCGTCGCGTGACGCAAAACCTGACCTAGCCTGAAGTCCTCAAAACAATTACCGAGATTGGCCTTCGAAACACCTTTGCTCATGCTCATTCCAGATCCCCACGCCTAATTCAATAAGTACAGTCGATTGACGATAGAACTTATCCCCGTGCCGCAATGGCATCCGCAATTGCAACCGTCCGCCGTGCCATTTCTCGATGCAGCAACTCGACCATACGACCTTCAAGTGTGATGACACCCTTGCCTAAATTCCCAGGTTCATCAAACGCCGCAATGATCTTACGCGCCCACATCGCTTCCTCAGCTGCTGGAGCAAACACCTCGTTTGCGACTGCAATCTGATCAGGATGAATGAGCGTCTTTCCGTCGAATCCTAACGACCGCCCCTGCAGGCATTCCCGCTTCAATCCATCCAAATCCTTGAACGCATTGTAAACACCATCAAGCACCACCAATCCATGCGCTCGCGCAGCCGTCACCGCCGCCGACAACCAATAAAGCGCAGCAGTTCGTTGTGCATCAAGCTCTGTCCGCGTCTCCTTCACAAGATCATTTGTCCCCAGCACGAAGCATTGCAGCCTAGAACCCGCATGCCGCGCGGTCCCTGCAATATCAGCAATATTCAAGATCGACAGTGGCGTCTCAATCATCGCCCACAACTTCACACTCGCGTCAGCTTTCGCGCGTCCAAGAGCGTCAGTGGCTCGTTGAATATCAGCCCCAGTGTTCGGTTTCGGCAGCAAAATGGCATTTGGCTTGACCGCAGCAGCAGCAGCCATGTCGTCCAAGCCCCAAGGGCTATCCAACGCATTAACCCGGATCACCACCTGCCGTGTGCCAAACCCACCAGCAGCCACGGCCTCGGTTACAAGTTTCCGCGCGGTCGCCTTCTGTTCCGGCGCGACCGCATCCTCAAGATCCAAAATGACAACATCCGCAGCCAATGTCTTGGCTTTTTCGAGCGCCCGTGCATTCGAGCCAGGCATATATAAAGCACTACGATTAGGTGTCATCGACATTCCAGATCTCCACACGAGCGAGAAAGTTTTCTCACACCCCTTGCCGAGGATTGCGCCCAAGCACAAGTCGCAACAAAGTCTCACCTTGAAACCTGATATCCGAGGACCGCCACGCTATGCCTGAACACACGTCAAATCCGATCGTTATTGTCGGCGGCGGCATCGTCGGATGTGCAACTGCCTACGCCCTGAGCAAACGAACCACTGCCAAAATTGTCGTTCTTGAGCAAGACACATCCTATCGCCAATGCAGCACGACACGATCCGCAGGCGGCATCCGTCAACAGTTCTCGACGCCTGAAAACATCTACCTCTCGCAAGTAACCGTGGCGCTGCTCAAAAATCTCGCCACAGAATTTAGTCCCGACGCCAATCTCTCATTCCGCGAGCACGGGTATCTATTGCTCGCAACACAAATTGGCCTGCCGATCATCGCAGAAAACGTCGCGGTGCAAAACGCTCATGGAGCTCAAACCACTCTCCTACTGCCCGACGCTCTAAGGCAGAACTTTCCATGGCTCGATACAACAAACATTGCAGGCGGCAGTTTCGGCCCAACCGGTGAGGGTTGGATCGACCCAAGTACGTTCCTCAATCTTCTCCGTCAAGGCATTCGCCAGCGCGGTATAATAATCCAGCAAGCAAGGGTTCGGGAGTTTGCACGCACAAACAACCACATCGACAGCGTCATTCTCGACAACGGCGACCGAATATCAGGCGCAATATTTGTAAACGCCGCCGGCGCCTGGTCCGGCGAACTGGCGCAGAGTGCAAGCATTCATCTACCTGTCGAACCCCGCAAACGCTTTGTCTACGTCGCAGATACTCGTGACGCCTCAGATGCCTTGCATGCCGCCCCACTCACAGTGGACGCATCTGGAGTTTGGTTTCGCCCCGAAGGTACAAAGTTCATTTGTGGTGTGTCGCCGACCGAGACCGAAGAACCACCCGCAGTCGATCTCGATATCATCGACGAAACGCTCTTCAATGATCGTGTTTGGCCCGCATTGGCAGCTCGCGTTCCCGCTTTCCAGTCCATGAAACTCATCAATACCTGGGCAGGTTACTACGATTACAATACCTTCGATCAGAACGCGTTGATCGGCCAGCATGGAGAAATCGACAATTTTTTCGTGGCATCAGGTTTCTCGGGTCATGGCCTGCAACAAGCCTACGCCGCCGGCCGCGCATTGTCTGAATTGATTATAGACGGAAAGTTCACCACCATCGATCTTTCCCGCTTCAGCCCGAACCGCGTCGCAGCAAATACACCCATTTTTGAGAAGAATATAATCTAGCTTGACCAACCTATGAGTTCGGAGACGACAGCACACAGCATGACGCGCATCCTCGCCCTTTCATCACAAGTTGTACGTGGACACATAGGTCTCTCCGCCATTTGCCCCACCATGGCAATTCTCGGCGTCGACACACTAGCGCTGCCGACCACTCTCCTATCCAACCATCCAGGACACCCGCATTCAGCAAAGGCACCTGTTGCCGTCAGCGATCTTCGCACCATGATCGCAGCATTGCGTAAGAACAATTGGTTAGATGTCGATGCGGTGCTCACTGGGTATTTGCCCACGGCTGAGCATGTTGCATTTGCCATCGAAACCATCGAAGTAATACAATCCGCAAATTTAAAGCGCGATATACAGATCATCTGCGACCCTGTGATCGGCGATGATCCAAAAGGGCGCTACATCGATCAAACGGCCGCAGTCGCAATTCGCTCAGAGCTACTCCCACGAGCACATATAGTCACGCCCAATCGATTTGAATTAGCGTTCCTCGCGCAATGCGATGTGCGCTCATGCGCAGACGCGGTTGCTGCCGCACGCACATTGAAAATTCCATATGTCATAGCGACATCAATCTTCGATCCGTTAATCGGAACCGTGAATATGTCGATCTCAGCCACCGAGACGCATATCGCTGCTTTTCAAATGCAATCAGCCGTACCCAACGGAACCGGCGACACATTCGCAGCCATTTTTTGCGCTCACCACATCGCACGCGCCGCCCCACCATGCGTTGCGATGGGACACGCAACAGCTGCCCTATCAAGTCTCGTTAAAGCAAGTATCGGACAGCCCGAGCTTGCAATTGTCTCAGCCCAAAACCTTTGGCGTGATACGCAATCAGCAGATGTGACGCTATGGACATCGTCAGCCAATATATAAACACCGAGTTCGGAACCAGTACACAGCATGAGCAATCACGAACAAGCCCCAGCCATTTGGCAACATCCAGCTTTCGGTGCCGGCATCATGGCTGTAGCGACGCTGCTCGCTATCATCATCGAAAACAGCAGCTATATGCAGTTAGCTGACAGTTTCTTAGCGACCAAAGGCTCCATTCGCATCGGCAACTTGGCGCTCGAAAAATCTCTGCTTCACTGGATAAATGATGCACTAATGGCAATATTTTTCTTCGTCGTCGGCCTCGAAATTAAGCGCGAACTACTCATTGGCGCTCTATCATCGCGCGACAAAGCACTGCTACCGTTGATCGCGGCCATCGGCGGCATGATCGTCCCCGCTGGAATCTATACTATGCTAACTGCGAGCAATCCGGAAAATGCGCGCGGCTGGGCAATCCCAACCGCCACCGACATCGCCTTCGCAGTGGCCTTGCTCGCAGTCCTCGGCTCACGCGTGCCGGCATCACTGAAGGCGTTTCTTCTCGCGCTCGCCATCATTGATGACCTCGGCGCCATCCTCATCATAGCGGCCTTCTACACCAGCAATTTATCTGGCCTTGCATTGGCGCTTGCAGGAATAGGATGTGCGGTACTCTTCGCCATGAACCGCTTCGGCATCACCAAGCACAGCACTTACATGTTGGTCGGTTTTTTTGTTTGGGTTTGCGTCCTAAAATCAGGAGTTCACGCCACGTTGGCAGGTGTTCTGGTGGCTATATCGATTCCCTTGCTCAACACCGATGGAAGCAGAAAACCAGAGTTCGAAGCGTTGGAACATATGCTACACCCTTGGGTGAATTTGCTAATCCTTCCACTTTTCGCCTTCGCCAATGCAGGCGTATCATTTGCCGGTTTATCGTTTGGCACACTGCTGAACCCGCTCCCCCTAGGTATCACACTGGGCCTTTTAATCGGGAAACCCCTTGGCATCACCAGCGCTGTCTGGCTCGCCCAGCGCTTCCGGTTAGCATCCCTACCGACCGCTGCAACCTGGCCGCAACTGGTTGGCGTTGCCACTATTTGCGGCATTGGCTTCACGATGAGCCTATTTATCGGCATGCTCGCCTTTAGTGACGTTGCCAAAAGTGGTGAAGTCCGCTTAGGGGTGCTCGCAGGATCCATTCTGGCAGCCGCAATTGGCACAGCAATTTTGGTTGCTTATGGCCGCCCCCAAATGACACCCAAATAAGCACTGCTCCCCTGAGCAGACATCCCGATCAGAGTGAGTACATCATGTCACATCTCCCGGAACCATTGGCTGACAGGTATCGCCGCTTTAAGTTCCGTCATTTCTCGCCTAACCAAGAGCATTACGAGACGTTGGCGCAGAACGGCCAGAACCCAGAAATCATGATCGTCTCGTGCTGCGATAGCCGCGTTGACCCTGAGACGGTGTTCTCTGCCATGCCCGGCGAACTCTTCGTGGTGCGAAATGTCGCCAACCTTGTTCCGCCCTTCGAAACCAACGGCAAATATCACGGTGTGTCCGCGGCTCTCGAATTTGCAGCCCTTAATCTACGTGTCAAACATATCGTCATCCTGGCACATTCGAGTTGCGGCGGCGTCCGCGCTTGCATCGATCACGATGCAGCACGCCAGACTGACGCGGCCTTTATCAAAAACTGGATGTCCATGCTCGACGCAGCGCGTGACGAAATTCGCAGCCAGCACCCCCAGGCGTCAACGGCGGAGCTACGCCCTATGCTCGAACGCGAAGGAGTAAAGACATCACTCGCAAACCTCCGCACATTCCCTTGCATTCAAATTCTTGAAAGCAAGGGCAGGATCCAGCTTCATGGTGCTTATTTTGATATATCAAGTGGCACGTTACAGGTCCTCAACCAAGCGACCGGAAGGTATGTCGACGTTTAGTGCGAACCCTAAAAAACCGGCGCACCACACGAGCGCCGGTTTCAACTTTGAACGGACCGATCGAGCGGCGTCGATCGAGATGATGATTATTGTTCGTCGCTATCATCACCCGCTTCGCCGACGATACCGCTGACGTCTGCGCCGGAATCCTCTTCTTCTTCGA
>JABFRJ010000007.1 GCA_013141255.1 Hyphomicrobiaceae bacterium | reverse complement strand
TTCCGCAAACGCTTGATTGAACGCAATACGGTGCGTTTCCTCAGTCTCGGCCAGTGTACCATCAACATCAAAAATGATTGCGTCGAGTGGCATAGGCGCTACCGTTGTGTTTGGGTCATTGACTTCAAATTGCGCCGTCAGCATCAACACTTCGTGGCTGCGACAGATGCTGCCGCACGGATTGCCGAGATGTTCTGTCCATAGGCTGCCGGGTTTGAAACGCTTCCGCCTTTGAAGACCGCCGATCCTGCAACGAGAACGTCAGCGCCAGCTGCCGCAACCAGAGGGGCTGTCTCGGGTGTAACACCGCCATCAATCTCGATATGAATGGGGCGTGCGCCAATCATTTGGCGTAGGCGACGCACCTTCTCAACTTGAGACTTGATAAAGCTCTGGCCACCAAATCCAGGGTTGACGGTCATGACGCAGACAAGATCGATCCGGTCGAGAACGTATGCAATGGTCGCCTCGGGCGTCGACGGATTGAGTGCAACTCCCGCCTTCTTACCGAGCGAGCGGATGAGCTGCAGTGACCGGTCAAGATGCGGACCTGCCTCGACGTGAACTGTCATTATGTCCGCGCCAGCATTGGCAAAGGCCTCGAGATATTGATCGGTGGGCGAAATCATCAAATGCACATCCATCACCGTCTTAATGTGCGGACGGAGGGCGGCGCAGGTCTGCGGCCCGAACGTGATATTGGGGACGAAGTGTCCATCCATGACGTCGACATGAACCCAGTCGCACCCCTGGTCTTCGATTGCACGGCACTCGGCACCGAAATTGGCGAAATCAGCAGAGAGGATCGATGGCGCGATTTTTATCGATCGATCGAAGGTCATGATTGTGGCCTCACAAGACTGTTGGGATCATCCAAACCGCCCATAAACACGCGGCTCGCTCGAATGTCAGCCTCGGTTATCGTTGACAGAGCTTTTGCGTCAAGAGGACCGGTCGCTTGTTGCCTCTTCGTGACCACCGCAACTCGGCGGCATGCTAGACGGCGGCGGAAGAAAGCTGCGCGCTATCAATCAAAAATCTTGTTGGTGGCGCACCCGAAGGGATATAAGTGCAAACACCCATACTATTGAAATACCGACTTAAAACCTCGACCGCTCGCATTAAAGGGACGCGATCTGGGTAGCCACATTGGCAAGCCGCGCGGCAAGATGGCGGGCTGTGGCTATATCTGAGGCCGGCAGTTCCCCGTTTGCCGATTGGGTGACGAGCCCCAGCTGGCGACCAAGGCGATTTCGACCGAGTTGGTCCTGACCGTCGGCGATGTTCAAGTTGCACCACAGCATGCCATGCTTGGGCGGCAAACACCGTCAAGTCCGCTAAAGTGTGTGATTGATCGCCGTTTGCACACACACCGATGGTGAAGCCAGCATCGACCTTGTTGGCTCAATGTTGCTCGTTCCATTGGTCGTTGGTCGCGTCAGCGAACGCTTTGAACTAAGCGGCGGGTCCGCCCATGTATGTCGGACTTCCAAAAATGAGGTCGTCTGCGGCGTCTGCGACAGTCAGAGTTCTGTAGTTCTCGAAGCGTCCGGAAACAATGCCATCGCCGACGATTCGACAGCATTCCACAGTTGCAACCTCAGCCGCGGCTTCCCGCATTGCTTCGGCGAGAGTCGCAGTTGTGCCGGATGCAGAATAGTCGTTGATTGCGATCTTGCCCACAGCCCAGCTCCAACCTTCATTCATCAGGCTTCAGCATAGCCGTCAAAGTGTGGATGGCTCATTGTCATTCGACTTGACATGAGCAAGTACAGCCCATTGTTCGCCGTCGGAGACGGCCACTTCGTCTGGCGGAAAATACGAGCTATCATCTTGATATCAAACAGTGGCGCACCGTACCGGATAAAAGTGCGAACACTTATGTGATTGAAATTGGGTTGTAATTTCCCATTGCTCTCCACCGCTTTGGCGCGGCGCACTGTGAACGACGATTAGTCTTAGGGGTTTTAGTTCAAGACCGGGACGGTACTTGACGGAGAGTTGAAGTGCCTTTGCCAGTGTATCTTGGTCTGCAGATTGCTACTCGATTTGTAAAGCGAGCGCCGCGATTGACCCAACCTTATCCAGGGTGGCGTGTCCCGAACACCTCGCCGACACTGTGGTAAATGTTGTGCGTCAAGGGAGATACGGCACGACTACTACCTTCCGTGTTGGCTTAATGCCCGAGGTCGACATTCGACACGACGAGCTGACGGCACCAACACAAACGGGATGCGTCTCTGCTATGAGGAGGCATCTCGTTCAACTGGCTCGAAAGCACACGACAGTTCGCGTCGGCTCAAATTTTGGTTATAGTCCGCACCATCACGAATTAAACCCGCCAACCAAAACGGTCCGAAAAGCATGACGTCGTCAAGACAAGGCAGCAGGAGTGCGCGCCAAATTACGCCCACCGAAGCTGCCATATTAGTGAATTCCGGAGACTGGGTCGACTACGGTTTCGGCATGGGTCAGCCCGACGCTTTCGACAAGGCGCTTGCTGCGCGCCGCGACGAGCTCGAGGGCGTCAAGATTCGTGCGTGCCTCTCGGTGAAACCGCGCGCCGTGCTCGAGGAGGATGCCGAGGGCCGCGCCTTCGGCATGCTCAACTGGCACTTTGGCGGCTACGACCGGCGCATGCACGACAAGGGTCGCACCAACTACATTCCCATGAACTTCGGCGAAGCGCCCGATAACTACCGCCGCTTTATTGAGCGGGTGGATGTCGCGTGTCTGAAGGTCTGTCCGCGGGACGCAAACGGTTTCTATAATTTCGGCGGCGCTGGTACCTACCACGGCGCGATGATGGCGAAGGCCAAGATCCGCGTCGTTGAAGTGTCGAGCGCGATGCCCTACTGCCACGGCGCCGACAACAGCATCCACGAGAGCGAGATCGACTACGTCATCGAGGGCGACCATGCGCCGATCACGGAGGTGACCAACCCGCAGATCTCCGAGATTGACCGCCGCATCGCCACCCTGATCGCCGCCGAGATCGAGGACGGCTCGTGTCTGCAGATAGGCATCGGCGCCATGCCAAATGCGGTCTGCTCGATGCTCAAGGAGGCGGGCGTCAAGGACCTAGGCATTCACACCGAGATGATGGTGGACGGCATGGTCGAGCTATTTGAGTCTGGACTCATCACAGGCGCGCGCAAGACAGTCGATCCCGGCAAGGCCGTATTCACG
The DNA here is from genome assembly GCA_013141255.1 of Hyphomicrobiaceae bacterium. GTDB lineage: Bacteria > Pseudomonadota > Alphaproteobacteria > Rhizobiales > Hyphomicrobiaceae > JABFRJ01. The sequence goes on along the minus strand of JABFRJ010000007.1, from coordinate 8,837 downwards.
TTCGCGCTTGGCTCGAAAAAGCAATACCAGCTCATCGCCGACAATCCAGATATTCTTTGCCGCCAGGTCGACTACACAAATCTACCCCACATCATCATGCAAAACCCTCGCGCGGTCTCGATCAACAACACGACGCAGATGGATCTGCAGGGTCAGGCTGCCTCCGAGAGTGCTGGCCATCGCCACATCTCCGGCACCGGCGGTCAACTGCAATTCGTGCGCGGCGCGTATGCCTCGCACGAAGGCAAGTCGTTCATGTGCTTCTCCTCGACGTATGCCCGGAACGGCATTGCAGAGAGTCGCATCGTTGTTGAGCTCACTCCCGGCAATGTGGTGACTACCCCGCGCGCCGACATCATGTATGTCGCGACCGAGTACGGTATGGTGAACCTCAAGGGCATGTCAGTTGCGGAGCGCGCACTGGCGCTGATCTCGATCGCGCACCCCGACTTCCGTGAGAGCCTGGAGCGCGCTGCGCGCGAGAAGGGCCTAATCCCTCGTTGGTTCCGGTGAGCTGGAACGTCGGCGAGTTGGAGTATTTATAGCCGAGTCACCTCCAATCGGGTGGCGATCACAAGCCGCGAGATCCTACTACAAGGCAGTACTTGGCAGAAAAGCGGGAGCACCGTCGGCATCACCACTCGTGTTTTTTTCCGAGGCAACAAGTCTTTTAGAAAAATTATCGCAGCTGCACAAAGGCAGACATTGGCGGCGCCAAAGTGAGCGACATCAAAAGTGTCGCCCACCGTGGCCGCTGTCTGGGGTATCGCGTCACCATCAGAGGTCGATTTTTTCTGAGATCTCGATCGCATCGTCGACCTCAATGCCGAGAAAGCGAACCGTGCACTCGATCTTGGAGTGCCCGAGCAGCAATTGAACTGCTCGGAGATTGCCTGTACGCTGAAAAGCCAGAGCGGCCTTCGTATGACGTAGCGAGTGAGTGCCGTACTCCGTTGGAGGAGGCCCAATGCTGGCCAACCACTCTTGGACGAGCCGCGCGTATTGTCGCGTCTTCAGGAAGCCCCGGTTACTACAACCGCCGAATTAGAACTAGACCGGCTTGCGTCCCTTAAGGCGTAGGTATTCATCAATCGCTTGCCGGGTCTGGTCGATTGGTTCAAACCGAACCGGCCGAACGGTCCTCTTCTGACGAATGGTTGCTCGGCCCATGGAGTATCCGATCGGCGGCCAAAGGCCAGCGGTCTATTTCTGTAACTCTGCCCGATTGTTATCAAATGATACGAAATTCACACACGTAGCACTCGAAGCAGACCGAATTTCTCGAACAGCGCTCACCCGCGCACCCGCTTTAGCACCGACGTCATCGGATATCGGTCTCCAGGATGGATCGCGACCACGATCACCATCAACTCTCCCTTACGATTAAAGTAATGCCGCGCAACACGAAGCGCCGCCGACCCAGCTTGGACATTGACCAGCGTTGCCACAGGACCCGGCAAACTTATCGCCGTCACTGCCTGCCGCACTTCCGCAACAAGCGCACCATACTCCCGCTCGATCAAATCGCTAATCAGCCCCTCGTACTTTGCCACCTTAACTTCAATGCCCGCATATCGTTCGTCGATATAGACTTCGGACCATCCAATTGGCGCAGCGTCGCCCCCGCGTGGCAACCGCAGATAGGTAATTTTGAGCCATCGCGTTCCCGGTTTTGCGCCAAGTGTTTTTGCCTGTCGCCGGTCAAACACAATCATTTCAAGCGAGCGAATATCGCGGCGCGTCCCCTCCGCAAGACTGACGAGATCATCGAGTGTCGCTAGCGTCTGCGTGAAACCTTTCGCGGGTGCCGACCGCTCCTCGACACGTGTCCCGATCCCCTTGCGTCGTGAAATCGCCCCAAGCTCGAGCAAATGCCGCATGGCCGCCCGCACCGTTTGGCGGCTCACATCATATGTCGCGCTTAACTCCGCTTCCGTCGGCAGCAGCGACCCGACGGGAAACTGGCCGCGCGCGATGCCGTCCAGCAACTCCGCGGCAATTGTCTCATACAATGCCCGGTCCGGCGCCGGAGGCGCACTGATCGTCTCGATGCTCATTGCTCAATCTACTTGACAGGATATGGCCGTACATTTAACGAATAGCGGCCATATCGGTTTGGCCGTACATTTACGCCATATCCCGCCCTCCGATCAAGCGCATTAGGAGCATTCGCCATGGCATCGACCGTTTTCGATAGCGAGATTTTCCGCGACGTCTTTGGCAGCGCAGAGATGCGCGCCGTTTTTAGCGATACAAACCTGCTCGCCAGTTACGTCCGCGCCGAAGTCGCCCTCGCTGTCGACCAAGGCAAACTCGGGGTGATCCCGAAAGAACACGCCGACACCATTGCGCGCCAAGCCCCGTCCTTAATCCTCGACCGTGCCGCCCTGAAAGCCGAAACCGAAAACGTCGGCTACCCGATCCTTGGTCTTGTCAGGCAACTATCGGCTGGACTCGGCGAAGCCGGACGCTTCGTCCATTGGGGCGCGACAACCCAAGACATCATGGACACCGGCGTCGTCCTGCAGGTTCGCGAAGGCCTTGCCATAGTCGAACGCGAACTCGACGCCGTTGCCGATGCATTGGCGATCCTGGCCGAGCGCTATCGTGACACACCTATGGCCGGCCGCACGCATCTCCAGCAAGCACTGCCGATCACCTTTGGCTACAAGGCCGCCATCTGGCTGTCGATGCTGATGCGCCACAAGGAACGGCTGCAACAGCTGAAACCGCGTGTCCTTGTCGCACAATTCGGTGGCGCCGCCGGCACACTCGCTTCCCTGGGCAATCGCGGCATAGAAGTCCGCAAAGCCTTTGCCACCGAACTTGGCCTCGCCGACCCATCGATCACTTGGCACGTCGCCCGCGACGGGCTCGTCGAAGCCGTACAGGTTCTTGGCCTCATAACAGGATCGCTCGGCAAAATCGGTTTCGATGTCATGCTCATGATGGCCACCGAAATTAGTGAAGTCTTCGAGCCCTTCGCCTCCCATCGCGGTGCATCCAGCACCATGCCGCAAAAGCGCAACCCGATCTCATCCGAGATCATGGTCGCCAACGCAAAAACGGTACGCCAGCAATCAGGCCTCATGCTCGACGCGATGATCCAGGATTTCGAACGCGCCACCGGACCTTGGCACATCGAATGGATCGCGTTGCCCGAAAGTTTCTTGCTGACAGCTGGCGCCTTAACGCAAGCGCGCTTCATGCTCGAAGGTCTTGTCGTCGACGCCGATCGCATGCGCTTCAATCTAGATTCAACCCGCGGACTCATTGTTGCCGAGGCCGTGATGATGGGTCTTGCCCCACATCTCGGACGTACTCCCGCGCATGATCTCGTCTACGCCGCCTGCCGCAAAGCGGTCGAAAGCAAAGCCTCGTTACTCGAAATCCTCGCTCAATCGCCCGCGGCACGCGAAGCACTCACGATCGAAGATCTCGGCAAACTTTGCGATCCCGTGAACTACCTTGGCGTCGCAGCCCAAATGACGGATGACGTCCTCGCGCTTCACCGTGCATCGCATAAATAATAATATCAAATTCCAGGGAGGAAACACCAATGGCACATACTACGAAAACCAGCATAGCAGCAGCATTTGCAGCACTGACTTTGAGCAGTGCAGCCGCACACGCCCAAGACTTCCCATCAAAGCACGTCACTATGGTCATGCCGTATGCCGCTGGCGGTCCTGGTGATACCATCGCCCGCATCGTCGGCCAAGGCATGAGCAACGCCTTCAAGACGCAGCAAATTATCATTGAAAACACCGCAGGCGCGGGTGGGACTGTTGGCAGCGCCCGCGTCGCCGCCGCCCAGCCCGATGGTCACACCCTTCTCCTCATCCACGTCAGCGCCGCAACCAATCCTGCGCTCTACCCCAACCTCAAATACGACCAAACCAAAGACTTTGAACCCGTCGGCCTTGTCGTCGAACTGCCCTCGGCATTCGTCGCCAAGAAAGCCTTCCCCGCCACCAATTTTTCTGAATTTGTCGCTTACGTGAAAGCAAACAAGGACAAGGTCAACTACGCCCACGCCGGCATCGGCTCCGCGTCGCATCTGTGCGGACTTCTGTTCTCTGCCGCCATCGACACCAAGTTCACGCAGGTCGCCTACCGCGGCACCGGCCCAGTCATGAACGACCTCATCGGCGGTCAGGTCGATTTCACCTGCGACCAGGCCGTGAATGTCGTCTCTAACGTATCGGCAGGCGCAATCAAAGGTTACGCCGTCACTAGCAAAACAAAAGCCGCCGCACTCCCTGATTTGCCAACTGCTGAACAGTCAGGCCTTAAAGGCTTCGATCTGTCGATCTGGTATGGTCTCTGGGCACCCAAAGGCACGCCCAAACCGGTTGTCGACAAACTTGTTTCAACGCTCCAAGCCGCGCTTGCCGACCCGGCAGTAAAAGACAAACTCGCAACGCTCGGCGCAACCACCGTCGCCAAAGAGCGTGCGACACCGTCAGCCCTTGATGCCCACCTCAAGGCCGAAATCGCCAAATGGGGCCCTGTCATTAAAAACGCGGGCGTCACAGCTGCTCAATGAAACACTGCGTTGGCCTGCCGATCTTCTCTTATCGAGGGATAGACAGGCCAATCGGCTCGTCAGAAATCGACCGTGCCAAACTTAGCTCCTGGGTCGTCGCGTCAAAACGCTAATGCTCGAGCTAAGACCGCTGTGATGCCAGTGAGAGAACGGTTATGCACCGTTGGCAGCACACGCGAACAAACCTGTGTCTGAATATGGAGGCACTTCGGCTGTGATTTACGCAAGCTCTGCGTTTTGAGTCACATCGGTGGCCGATGTCTGCAAACTTTACCCAACGGACTTGATCTATGGGAGCACTGTCGAAAGTGACCCGCAACAGTTATTTCGATGTGGCTTGAGCATAGTCCAATAGGGGAAGGTGCCGTAGTACAGTCGCGCGTACGTCTGATCATTTAAACTCGAACGGTACGGTGTACGTTCGCTGCGCGTCAGTGAGACCGGAGGGCGGTTTTGGCATTTTTGCGCTCGCAATTGCCTTGAGCGCGATCCGATCCAGTCGCTCCGAGCCGCTGGACTTGGTAATTTCAGAGAAGCGAATATCACCTGCCTCAGTTACTCCAAAAAGAATTGAGACTCGGCCTCGTGCCCCGTCATGCTTTGGGCGTGAGCGGCCAAGTGCCAAGCGGACTTCCATGGCGAACTTGGTCAGTTGTCCAGCGCTGGCACTTGCTCGCCCTTCGGCATCGATACTTTCAGACGCGACCTGGGTCGTCGCGGCACCGGCGGTCGCAGCACCTTGGGCGGCTACATTGTTTTGATCTTTTCCGGAATCAGGTGTTGCTTCTTGTCCCGCCGGGACGCGTTCAATCTCCAGAGGTTTCGGATCTGGCTTGACCACATCGGCCGTCGGGATCTCAGAGGGTACTTCGGGATTGATGTCCGGTTTCAAGAACGCTTCCGGTTGCTCTTTGACCGGCAGCTGTGATGTCATTTTTGTTTCGGCCGCGACTTCAGCTTGATTGATCGCCGCGTTGGAACCGGTTGCCGCCTCAATGAGAGCTGCAGCGCCGCCAGCGTTTGACGCAGCATTGGCCATCAAACTTTCGAATGCAGAGGAGTTGACGATTTCAACGCTGACGGTCTCAAGTTCCTGTCCGCCAACGCCGATGCCCGCGATCGGGGGCGTCCACATTAGGTATGCCGCCAATCCTGCATGCAAGATAGCTGAGAGCGTCGCCGCAGCGGAAAATGAGCGTCGAAGTTTGTCGTTTGGTGGTTGCTTTTCTTGAATTTCGCGCAAGTCATAGGGAACAGTCAGTGATTGCTGTGTGGCGTTGGGCGTGCTTGAGAAATCATCATCGTTGGCAGGCACATCAGCGCGTACATCGCGACTCGCGCGATAGGCTCCGAAGTCGATGACGGTTGCTGTCAGCACTGACTAGACCCAATACCGATCAAATGCGCGTGGCAGAAAAGATGAGGCTCGCAGCGATCGCGACGACACACCACATGACGATGATGAAGACGGGATAGCCCAACGTACCGACCAGGAGAATGAGTGTAGCGGCCAGATTGATGCCAAATAGCGCAAGTTCCTTGTCCTGTCCGGTTTCGAACAACCGGATCGTATATCCGACCAACGGCGTGCGACGCAGAATGCGTTCGACATAAGATGAGCGATTGTCTGAGGTCATTGCTGATATATCCGTATGATGATGCTGTCGTTGTAGGCAATTCGGAGCATTGCACGCTACTGAATGCTCTTGGCTAATGTGCGGACGTCAGCAACAAACGAATTGAACATGTCCGCGATCATGGCCGTCGTTTGGGTGCCTGCGCGTTCTGGTGTTCCACTATCATAGGGCGGCTCTGGGTGATATTCCGCCAGCAATTGCATGGCCATTGCGTAGTCAGCATCGCGCAACTGCGCAACAAGCGAGAGCCCAAAATCGAGCCCAGCCGTAACACCGGCGCCCGTAATGCGATTGCGATCAACCACAACGCGTTGATTGACCGGAATAGCGCCAAAATCTTTCAGAAGGTCACGTGCCACCCAATGTGATGTTGCGTTGTAGCCTTTGAGCAGACCCGCCGCCGCCAAGAGAAGCGACCCGGTGCAGACGCTCGAGATGATTTTCGCTCGGGCGCCACGATCGCGAATAAAGTTCAGGGTGGCCCCGTCTTTCATGGCGGCCAACGTGCCGGCACCACCGCCAGGCACGAAGAGAATGTCGAGATCGGTTGGGCAGGTAGCGAATGAAGCTTGCGGCGTGATGGTCAACCCCATGTCGCTGACGACGGGATCCTGTGTCTTGCCAACAATGTACGTGGAAGCGCCCATCAGACTTCCAAGCATGTAGTGCGGTCCGACCATATCGAGCGCGGTGAAGCCCGGGTATATAAGGAACGCGATTTTTTCTTTGCCCAACCAATGCGCCGGATAAGCATCCATGCTGTGTCCAGGATCTGCTGCGACCGCCCCGCCGCCAGACGTTGCTGTTGCTGGTATATCTGCTGCGCCCAGTCCGCGCGATAGTAGAGGCGCAGCAAGTGCTGCTGCGCCAACGGAAGCGAGTGTTCGCCGTGTTATTGTCATCTGGTGCGTGCTCAATATTTGTAGGTGACTTGCCCATAGACCGCGCGAGGCGCACCGGGCGCGACTTGTCCTCCGAACCAAGTATACGGCACAAAATACTTCTCGCCGGTCAGATTTTTCACGTTAAGCGAGGCCGACCAGTTTTTTGTGTCGTAGGCGATTTTTGAATCAACGGTGAAGAAGCCTTGAGTCTTGTAAAGATTGGCACTGTCCACGAACTGGCCTGACGAGGCGTAGATTCCAGCGCCAATACTGAAGCCCTTAAGCTGTTCGCTTGAGAAGGCATAGTCGACCCAGAATCTCCCGGAGTGCGCAGGGATGCCGGACAAATTATTGCCTGCTGGTGTCCCGAGTTTGTTGTCGGTATATGTTGCATCTGTATAGCCGTAGGCCGCGAGTACTTTCCATTGGCTGGAAGGCTGCCAAATCGCGTCAGCCTCGAACCCACGAGAGTGCTGGGCGGCAGTGTCTGTGACCAGACCAACTTGAACCGGTACGTTTGTGCGCTTGATGTCGAATACCGAGACGGTGCCGCTCAGCTGATGACCGACCTTGTATTTAAGTCCGCCTTCGAGTTGCTGAGATTCTTCGGGTGCAATATTTTTTGTCTGCGTGAATGCCGTCCATCGCATTCCCTCGGAGTAACTTGCGAAAGCGGATAGCCCGGGAACGAGGTCAACTACAAGACCGGCTCGCGGCAGCACTTTGGTTTTGTCGACTGTGAACGTCTCCGGCGGGGCAAACCCAGCCATACCATAAGGTACTTTCTCATAATAGTTCACATTGAGATTTGCCAACCGTGCACCAGCGAGGAAATGGACCTTTCCTTCGATGCTCGATTGTAGCTGAGCATAAGCACCTTTGGTCGTGTAGGCCCCGGCGAAGTCGAACCAGGGGAAAAATGTTGGCGAGAGCGGATTTGGCTTTGTATACGGAGTCAAAAACATCGGGTCGATCAAGTCAACCGGCATTGCGCCAAAATCGCTGGTCATGAAGCCCGCGTCAGTTACGCGGCTGTAGTCAGCGCCGATCAGGATGGTATTTTTGGTATTACCGAGGGCAAACTTGGCGCGCAGGTTCGGATTAATCGAGAACTCCTCCTGCTGCTGGAACATTTCGACATTCAACATGCTCCATGTCGTTGGACTTAACCCATACAATGGCCCATCCGGCGCGGCCGTCGTGGCACCTTGCGAGTCCTGTTGGTTCACTGATTTGGTATAACGCGCCTTCACGTTGAATGCCCAAATTGGGTTGACCTTGTGGTCGAGCGTGACGGTGATACTATCTCTCTTGGTATAGCTGGGTATGATGCTCGGATCAGACGGGAACATCCACGGATTCAGTTGGAAGTTACCCGCCACCGTACCAACCGCCGGTAGCCCGGGATAGGCTTGCTGGGTAAATTTTGAGAACGAGCCTTGGACGGTCAGGGTCGTGTCCGACTTGTTCGTGAACGTCATCGTTGGGTTGATTGCGTAGCGCTTTGATTCCAAAACATCGATGAAGCTGTTGGCGCCTTGATACTCTCCGGTCATGCGGAACAAGACCGTCCCGTTCGACGTAATCGGTTGATTAACGTCAAAGAACGAACGCATGTAATTGTGGCTTCCGTACGCGATGCCGAACTCGCCGCTTGCTACGTTCGTCGGCAGCTTTGAAATCATGTTGACCGCGCCGCTTATGGCAGAGCCTGGGCCGCCACCATACAGAATGGCACTCGGCCCCTTGAGCACTTCGATGCGCTCG
>JABFRJ010000492.1 GCA_013141255.1 Hyphomicrobiaceae bacterium | reverse complement strand
GGATCAGGTTCCACAAAACCCATTTGGGTTCGTAAGCCAAGCGGACGGCTGCAGGATCAGGGATTGCCGACGCGGGGCCGAGGTCGGCTAACCACTGGTTGAGTGGCACATTGATTTGCATGGTGAGTATAAGGCCGCCGAGACTGTAGAGGGCTGCGGCTGCGAATATGCAGAGTGCCTTTGGCGTGTTCCATTGGCGCATGTGCAGGAGTGCTGCGAGCGCTGCAAGGAAAGCTGCGCCAAAGAAGCTTGGTGCGAATGACATATTGCGCACGGTAGCGTTGACGGCCTGCATCGACGCGATGAAGTCGCGGTCTGGTAGAATTGCGAAGCCGCGCATGACGGATACTTCGTAAGCATAGAAAAACCCGGCGATTAGACCGAGTGCGACGGTTGCTGCAAAAATTGATGCAGATTGGGCGTTGAATGTGCAGTTTTCGGCTTCTGTGACTGACATATCGTCTCCCCTAGTCTTGAGAGCGATAACGATCAGGTGAGGGCAATCCGTCGCGACGATCTTAGGAACTTGGAACGACGGTGTTGGCGATGAAACGCGTGGCGGCGCGGACGACGGCGGGGGTGATTAAGATTTGCTTGTGACCGAGGCGGGCTGTGCGCATCAAGGTCACATTGGGTGCGCGCGCGGCGATGGCGTCGGCGTGTGAGATGGCGACGACATCGTCATCGGCATCGTGGATGATGAGCGTTGGTTGACCTGATGTGGCGACGAAGTCGCTGACGCGAATGGCTGCAATAGGACGTCGTGCTAAGCGCTCGATTTCGTTTCGAATGCCTTGCACGAGAATTGGTTTCAGCGCGAGGCTTGTGCCATAACTGTCAATTAGTTCGTCGAGTGTATCGGGTGACGAAATTAGACAAACGCGCGGGATATCGATGCTTCGATCCAGCGGTGATCCGCCTTCAAGTGCTAGGGCGAGGTTTGGGCCTCCGAAGGAGTGCGTGATTGCGCCGGCGAAGGGGCCGAGCCTTTCGGTGACGGCGAGAATGGCGCGGGCACCGCGCGGCATTGTTAACTGTTGGCCCGTGGACTTGCCGTGGCCGGGTAAGTCGAGTGCGACGACGTCGTAGCCGTGATCGCGCAAGGGCTTAACAAACAGCGCCATGACAAGGCTTTGCCCGGTCCAGCCGTGGACGAGTAGGACGGTGCCGCGTGACGTGGAAGCTTTGGTGCGCCAGCGGTAAGTTTGAATCGTACATTCAGACGTGGCGACTGAGATGCTCTCGGCATCGCTGAGGAATGGCTGCATACGTTCGACGAAGCGTCGGTCGGCGGCGGGGCGCGTAAATGCCGGTGGAGGATAGCAGAAGGCGAAAAATGTGGCGCGGGCTGCCGTATTTGGTGCGATGCGCGAGAGCGCGTTGAGCGCGGTGCCGATACGTTTGGCGTTCATGGTTTAGGATCTCGGGTGTCAGGCTCGATGGAGTGACTACGCAGGCTTGGGCTGTTGGGATCAATTGGTTTTTGCGACTGTGCATGTGCATATGATTGCGCGGCTGCTGTTTGGATCGAGGTGATTGACGGGGTGGGTACAAGTCGTGGAAGCTCAGTTCTTGATGTGGCTAGGAGACAAGTATGAGCTTTAAGACCATTACGCTGGATGTAGATGCGGGCGTTGCGATGCTGACGCTCAATCGGCCGGACAAGCTCAATGCGTTTAATCGTGAGATGATGCACGAGTTGATTGCCGCCTTTGACGAGGTCGATGAGCGCGATGAGATCAGAGCCGTCATTGTGACGGGAGCGGGGCGTGGATTTTGCGCGGGCGCAGATCTCTCTGCGGGGGCTGATACATTCGATTACAAAGCGCGCGGGATGGCGGAGACCGGCCTTGGGGACGCGCATCGTGATGGTGGAGGCCGCGTGACACTGCGGATGTTCGATTGCTTGAAGCCTGTGATTGGAGCGATCAATGGTCCTGCCGTCGGAATTGGCGCGACGATGTTGCTGCCGATGGATATACGGCTGGCGTCAGATACGGCGCGGTTCGGGTTTGTGTTCACGCGGCGTGGCATCATTATGGAGGCGTGTTCGAGTTACTTTTTGCCGCGCATTGTGGGCGTTTCGCAGGCGCTTGAATGGACAATGACGGGACGTGTATTTTCGGCAGATGAAGCGCTGAGAGGTGGCTTAGTGCGCAGTGTGCATGCGGGGGCAGACTTGTTGCCTGCGGCGCGGACGCTGGCACGCGAAATTGCGGACAACACAGCGCCCGTTGCTGTGGCGCTTAACCGACGTTTGATCTGGAGTATGCTCGGAGCGTCGCACCCCATGGACGCGCACAATGTTGATAGTCGGTTGATTTACCAGCGCGGCAGCAGCGCCGATACTAAGGAAGGCGTGATGTCGTTCCTGGAGAAACGTCCGGCGCAATTTCCGAATAAGGTGTCGGGCGATATGCCGCCGGTGTTTCCGTGGGAGAAGAAAAGGCAGTTCGAGTAGCAAGTCGCAGGCTGCGAGCCTAGACGGTGAACTCCTTGCGGACACGCGAATTGTCTGCGCCTAAGGCAGGTACGGGGCCGAAGGTCTCCGCATGATGGACGTGGATTGCGGGCGGGGACGGAACGTCCGCTAGGCCTGACGGAGTGCTCACTTTCGACAGGCGGAGATGCGGGTGCTTGCTTAGGCCCATCACGTCATTGACGTGGCCGTAGGCGATTTCGACGGCATCGAGTAGGCGAGCGAGATCGTCGATGGTGCGACTGGCAAAATTTTTGGCGATCAGGGCGTCCATTTCTGGACGGTTGGCGACGCGGGCAATGTTGGTTGCCATCTTGGCGTCGGTGGCGAGATCGGCGCGGTCCAGGATCTTGGCGGCGAATGTCGCCCATTCGCGGTCATTTTGGATCGAGATCAGTATTGGGGTGCCGTCGTTGGTGGCGAAGACGCCGTAGGGCGCAACGGTGGGATGTGAGAAGCCGACACGCTTGGGTGGTTTGCCGCCGCCTGCTTGTAGGAGCGGCACTGACATCCATTCAGCCATGGAATGAAACAGTGAGACTTGGATTTCGCCGCCCTTGCCTGTGATGGCGCGGCGCAGGAGCGCTTCTAAGATGGCCTCGTAGGCGTTCATGCCGGTGGCGATATCGACGACTGATACGCCGACGCGGGCGGGGCTTTCAGGACCACCGGTGATGGAAGATAGCCCGCTCTCGGCTTGGACGAGCAAGTCGTAGGCTTTGCGCTTGGCGTAGGGGCCTTGCTCGCCGTAGCCGGAAATTGAACAGCAGATGAGGCGTGGATACTTTTTGACGAGGTCGGGAATGGCGAAGCCGAGTTTGGCTGTGGCACCGGGTTTCAAGTTTTGCAGGAATACGTCGGCTTGAGCCAGGAGCGTGCTTAGGAATTTTTTGTCGTCGTCCTTTGCTAGGTCGATGAGGACCGATTCCTTGCCGCGATTGAGCCAGACGAAATAGGCGCTCTCGCCGTTGACGAGGCTATCGTAGTCGCGGGCGAAATCGCCTTCGGGGCGTTCGAGCTTAATGACACGGGCGCCGGCGTCGGCGAGCTTGCGCGAGCAGAGCGGGGCTGCCACCGCTTGTTCAAGCGCGATAACGAGAAGGCCTTCAAGCGGCTTGGTCATTGTAGCTCTGGCTTTTGTGGCTATGTTTGATTAGATTCACTGAGGCTGTATTTGACAGGTGCGCAGCCTTTTCACGAGCGCTGGCCACGCACAGCTGATCGGCTGGATTGGATGGGCGTTAAGGGGGACGTTTGCCGCGTTCATAAAAGAAGATGGCGATGGCATAGAAGACGGCATCGGCGAGCAGTTTTCCCGCGATGATGCCGCCTTGGAGATGGCCGAGTAGCGAGATGGATGCCAGCATGGCGAGTGGTCGGACGATGATGCTGTCGAGCAGTTCGGCGAGGCCGAACTCCCAAGCTAATGCCTTGGCTGCGATCATGGCGCGGTGAGGTGTTGCCGTTGTAGGATCGTCAAGCGCCTGTCGGCGCAATTCGCGCGTAAAGGCTAGACCGTAGTACCCGAGGTTTTCGCTCCAGGTGGCGGCGTAGGCGATTAGGATTGGATCCGTGCTCAGTTGGGCTGCAATTGTACCGCCCGTGAGTGCGGTTAGGATTGAGGCGAGTTCGAGCGGTAGATAGCGGCTGAGCCATTCGCTCAGTTTGGCACGCATTCTGTCGAGTTGATCGGCAGACATCACTACCTCTGCTGAACTGCACAACGCGATCGAGGTGCCATATATAGCTGATAGGTACCGCTCTACAATGTGCGTTCACGAGCAAGCGCAACTAAGGGAGTGTTGCGTCCCGAGCGCCGTGTGCGGGGTGTCAACGGCGCTCGGGCACGATCTACCAGCGAGGCGGGCTTCGGGGAGAAGTGCCGCTCGGCGTGGTGATACGATTCAGGCATCATGGTTTGTTTGGTAAGTCTGGTTTTGGCTTGGGTACAATTGGGGTAGGGCGAACCAACGGGCCCGTCGTCGTTGGAGGAGGTCTTACACCGATCGATGGTTGGTATTGTCCGGGTCGCCTGACAATGGTTTTGACGGTGATCGTCTCGTGGGGGTGTTCCACAACCACTCTTGGCTTGAAATAGGTTGGTCCGCGCACGAGTGGTCCGGTTGTGGTTGGTGGCGGGACTACAATTGGTCCTGTTGGGCGTGGGGTGGCAACGGGCGGCGGTTTCGGGATTGACGACGTGGGCGTGTCGTTGGGCAAGCGGATTGGCTTTGGTTTGCCTGGTGTGTCGTTGGGTACGCGGCTCGGCTTTGGCTTTGGTTCGTGTTTGTCCGACTTTGGTGGACGAGGCTGTGAGTATCGGGTCGCATGCGCAAGGCTGCTGCCGAATTGTGCGACCGTGATGGTCGACAAAAGTAATAGCCTCAAAGTGGTTTTGGATATGATCATCTCAATGCCTCACAGTAACGGCCGCGCGCATATCGGCGGCTCTGTGTGAGACACTATGTGGGCCGGTGGCGCCGCGCAGTTCCTGTTGGAACAGTCAGCTCAATTCCACCCGATGGTCTTGTTCGCATTTGAGGATCGATGGTTTCGTTGCATATTTCCGCAACGCTGGACTGGTGATCGCACCGCGTTAATTTTTATAAGGTCGCGTTTTTGATGCTAATTTCACAGTGCAATTGAGCTGTGCGCTTTGTGGGACGCACGCAGAAAAATCCACTGGTTATCCACAGTAAATCCACAGCTCGCCGAAGCTAATTTCCACAGGTTGTTATATTGAAGAGACGTGTGCGTGCGTGGGGATTGTTATGCGTTTCAAGCCGTTTGCAACCTTTGGGTTGAGTGCATTTAAATTTTTTGCGATTTTTGGTTGTGTGCAGACTGTCGCGACAAATCCCTTATTGGCGCAAGCACCACCTGCGGCGTTCGAAGCATCGACATGTGGCAGCGGTGCTGCAACTGGTGATGGTTCAACTGCGTGTGGAACAAAATCCGACGCTAAGGGTGGGTACAGTACAGCGCTCGGCTGGCAAGCGACCACAAATGGCTTTGGTGGTACGTCCGTTGGTGTTTCAGCGGGGTATGGGTCGAGCGGCGAAAACAATACGACTGTTGGGATTGACGCGGGACAGCAGTCGACGGGCAATTTTAATACCGTGTCGGGAGCCTATGCTGCTAAGAGCGTGACGGGCAGTTACAACGCCATCACTGGAAATTTCGCGGGTGTGGACCTTAAGGGCAATGAAAACAATTTGATGGGTAGCGATGCCGGTAAAGGCATGAATGGCAATCAAAATGTGGCCGTCGGTGATGATGCGGGGCGCGGACTGCTGGGATCGGGAAATGTCAGCCTTGGTGCAGGCGCTGGGGCGTATGCGCAAGGCAACGATAATGTTGCCATAGGGATCGGTGCGACAACGCTTAGTGCATCGAGTTCGCTGGCGCTTGGTGCCAACGCGCGGGCCGGACATTCGAATTCGGTGGCACTCGGAGCGGGTGCGGCGACCACGACTGACAATCAAGTGATGATTGGGACTGCAAGCCAGTCGGTGTATGCGCCTGGCATCAACAATGGTACGGCGACCGAAGGGTTTCGCTTGGTCGGGATTGCGGCGAGCGGTTTGCAATTGAGATCATCAGTCGGCATCAACGCCGCCGGTGGTCTTGATCTTGGTGGTGGTGGTCTCACAAATGTGGGACCGATATTGGGTGTCACGTCGCTCGAAACTTCTGGGCCAGTGACCATTGGTGGAACGCTTGCAGTGACGGGGCTTGCGACACTATCGGGTGGAGTGGCGACGACGAACGTCACATCGGCGTCGATCACGAACAGTGGTCACATCGCGACATCGACGCTGTCGACGACGGGCAACGCGAGCATTGGTGGCAGTCAGACTGTCGGTGGAACGCTCGCGGTGACGGGGGTTGCGACGCTATCGGGTGGAGTGGCGACGACGAACGTCACATCGTCCTCGATCACGAACAGCGGTCACATCGCGACATCGACGCTTTCGACGACGGGCAATGCTAGCATTGGTGGCAATCAGACTGTTGGCGGAACGCTTGCAGTGACGGGGCTCGCGACGCTATCGGGTGGTGCGGTCGTCAACAATGGTTTGGTTGCCAATGGTGGTGCCACGCTCAACGATGGCGCGACCGTCAATGGCGCGTTGGTTGCGAATGGCCCGGCTGTGCTCAATGGTGGATTAATGGTTGCATCGGGGCAGTCCGTTTCCATGGGGGGCAATCGTGTGCAGGACGTTGCAACGCCTGTGATGGGCACCGATGCTGCAAACAAAGAGTACGTTGATAATCGCGTGAACACCGCCTTCAGCAAGATCGATGCAAACACGCAAGGTATTGCGGTTGCCATCGCCATGGGTGGGTTGGCGCTGCCGACGGGAAAGACTTTCGCCCTCGGTCTGACGGGTGGATTTTATCAAAACAAGCAAGCTATGGCGGCGCAAGTTGCGGTGCGCGTCAATGAAATCGTCACAATGAATGCGTCGGTTGGCATGGGCATGAACGATACGACCAACCTTGGTGGTCGCATTGGGCTGATGGCGGCGTGGTGACGCGCGGACTGTTTGTTCGGATAGCGTTGTCGCTCGGTCTCTTGTTCGCAACAGAGGTGAGTGGGCAGAATGCTGCGCCCGCTCCTGCACCGGCACGCGCCGCAAAGTCTGCGCCGCAACCTGCTTCTCCTAGCACTGAGATCAAGTCGGCAAATGCGAACTTGCCGCCAGCGGAGACAATGCTGGCTTTGGTGCGCACGCATATCCTCGCACTCGATCACGCGCTGCGCACGAATAACTTCTACGTGCTGCACGCGCTGGGTGGACCGTTTTTGCAATCGCGTTTGACGCCCGAGCAACTTGCCCAAGCCTTTGCCAATCTTAAGGCTGATCGGCCTGACTTGGCGGCGGTGGCGATTATGACGCCGGTGCTGACTGTGTCGCCTGAAATTACGGCGAGCGGAATGCTGCAAATGGTGGGGCAGTTTCCGACGAAGCCAAAGGAGATCCGCTTTGAGATGGTGTTCCAACCATCGGGGGGCGAGTGGCGATTGGCGGGCATGAACATCGTGATTGCTGTTGCTCCGATGGTGCAGTCAACAACCGGCATTTCGCCCGTCGCCCCGCGCGCGCAGCCTGTGCCTGGGGCTGTTGCGCGGTGATATATGATAGGGTGCGCGGCAATGGCTCATGTGCCCCATTAGTGGGGAGTATTTTTCACCGTCCTTTTGTCACTACGGCGACACCGTCTTCGTATGTGACGCGCCAGTTTCCATTTTGGTCGCTGCAGATGAGGCGGGCTGCATTGCCTCGTTCGACGACGGCGATCGCTTCGCCTTCTATCGGACCGATGCCAGTAGCAACGCCGCCGATTGGATAGTCTGGCGTGCTATCGGGGGCAACTTTCTTCCAAGTCGTAGAATCGTAGAGGCCGCGTCCGCCGTGTGATACGGCAAGAAAATAGCGGCCTGAGGCTGAAAAACCGGCGGCAATCATGCCGCCGATATGTAGATTGATGACTAAGTCTTGCATCAATGATTATCGCGCGGGATGCCTTTGGTGGCGGCGATTTTTTGATATTTGACGGCTGGTTTCAGCACCATGCCTTCGGATAATTCATCAACGATGCCGCGTTGGATTTCCTGCCATGGTGTTTGGCTTTCGGGGTATTTGTAACCGCCCGCTTTGGCGAGGGCTGCATAGCGCTTCTTGATTTCGTCGGCGGAAATCAGAATGTCGGCGGTGCGCTTTTTCAAATCGATGCGCACCTTGTCGCCAGTTTTCAGAATCGCGAGGCCGCCACCAGTGGCGGCTTCGGGTGAAGCGTTGAGGATCGAGGGCGAGCCCGAGGTGCCGGACTGGCGGCCATCGCCGATGCACGGCAATGAGCTGATGCCTTTCTTGAGCAGGTAATCTGGCGCGCGCATATTGACGACTTCGGCGGCACCTGGATAACCGACGGGGCCTGCGCCGCGCATGAACAATAGCGTGGTGCCGTCGATGGCGAGTTTCGGATCATCAATGCGGTGGTGGTAATCTTCGGGGCCGTCGAAGACCACGGCTTTGCCTTCAAAGGCCATGGGGTCTTTCGGGTTTGACAGGTAGCGCTTGTGGAATTCTTCCGAGATCACGGAAGCCTTCATGATGGCGCTGTCGAACAGGTTGCCTTTGAAGTTGAGGAAGCCTGCCGCGGTTTTCATCGGCGCGTCATAGGCTTTGATGACGTCGCGGTCCCAGGTGGTTTTGCCTTTGCAGTTGTCGTGCAACGTCTTGCCGTTGACGGTCAGGTGCGTCTTGTTGATTTTGCCTTTGGTGATGAGTTCGGCGACCACGGCGGGCACGCCACCGGCGCGATGATAGTCTTCGCCCAAGTACTCGCCAGCGGGCTGTAGGTTGACGATGAGTGGGATGTCGTAGCCAATCTTTTCCCAATCATCGTTGTCGAGTTCGACGCCGATGTGTTTGGCAATGGCGTTCAAGTGTATCGGCGCGTTGGTCGAGCCGCCGATGGCCGAGTTGACGACGATAGCGTTTTCAAAGGCGGCGCGGGTGAGAATTTGCGACGGTTTCAAGTCTTCGTGCACCATTTCGACGATGCGCTTGCCGGTCAGATACGAGATTTCTTGCCGATCGCGATGGGGGGCGGGAATTGCTGCGCAACCGGGCAAACTCATGCCGAGGGCTTCGGCGAGTGAGTTCATGGTTGAAGCTGTGCCCATGGTGTTGCAATGGCCGGCCGAGGGCGCAGATGAGGCGACGAGTTGGAGGAAGCCCTTCTGGTCGATTTCGCCTTTGGCCAGCATCTCGCGGGCTTTCCAGACGATGGTGCCGGAGCCTGTGCGTTCGCCTTTGTACCAGCCGTTGAGCATAGGGCCGCCCGAGAGCACGATGGCGGGAATATCGACCGTGGCTGCTGCCATGATTTGTGACGGCGTGGTTTTATCGCAGCCCGTGGTGAGGACGACGCCATCGAGCGGGTAGCCGTAGAGGATTTCGACGAGGCCGAGATAGGCGAGGTTGCGATCCAGAGATGCGGTTGGGCGTTTACAGGTTTCTTGGATCGGATGCAGTGGGAACTCAAAGGCGATGCCGCCAGCTTCACGGATACCTTCGCGGATACGTTCGGCGAGGAAGATGTGGTGGCGGTTGCAGGGGGAGAGATCGGAGCCGGACTGAGCGATGCCGATGATCGGTTTGCCCGACTGCAGCTCTTCCATGGAGATGCCGAAATTCATGGTGCGCTCGAGGTAGAGCGCGGTCATGTCGACGTTGTCGGGGTTGTTGAACCAGGCTTGAGAGCGCATTTGCCGCTTCGCGCCGCCATTTGGTTTTTTGGCCATGGTGTTTCCTCAGGGTCTGGTTTTTGAATTTGTATGACTAATACTAGACCGACCACCCCGGCGATTGGAAGCGGTTCGGGGTGCAAAATTCGCAGGGCTCGTGCCGTTTGTCGCGGTAGCGCTGGCTAAATGCTGCCGAAGTCGCCGCTGCGGCCTTTACCGGAGGTGAAACGAGCCGCGCCTGCACGGCCTTCGGCCTCAAAGACGGGGCTCGAACTGGCCCATTCGAGTTCCAGGGCGTCACGGACTGAGTGGCCGTGTTGGAGGTAGACCGAGCGGCGGTCGGCGCGGACGCAGGCTTGGGGGAAGCGGGCGATTTCGGCGGCCATGGCTTCGGCTGCGGCGCGGGCTTGGCCTGCTGGCACAACCTTTTCGGCGAGGCCGATGCGACCGCACTCCTCGGCATCGATCCTGCGGCCGGTCAGGATCAATTCCATGGCGCGGCCCTGGCCGACGAGGCGCGGCAAGCGGACCGTGCCGCCATCGATCAGAGGCACGCCCCAGCGGCGGCAGTAGACGCCCATGTAGGCCGTCTCAGCCATGATGCGGACATCGCACCACAGCGCCAGTTCCATGCCGCCTGCAACGGCTGGACCTTCAATGGCGGCGATGACGGGCTTTGACAAGGCGAGGCGCGATGGTCCCATGGGGCCCGGCGTCGGCGCGTTTTTATCAGAGGGGAATTCGAGCTTGCTGAGCGGTCCGTCGCTACCTTGCGTGCTCGCAGACTTCAAATCGTAGCCGGCGCAGAAAGCACCGCCTTCGCCGTAGAAAACTGCGACGCTGGCGTCGGATGCCGCATCGAAAGCGAGGAACGCGTTGTAAAGTGCGGTTGCACTTTCTGGGTCCATTGCATTCTTGGCTTCGGGTCTGCTGTGTATGACGGTCCAAACGGAGCCGGATTTTTCGATGCGAACGGTCATAATTGTGGGGCTCCGTGGATTATTGTTTGGCGAGATGTTCGATGGCCGCATCAAGGACAGGATCGGCACCGTTGGAGTAGGGAATTGGGCGTGCAATCTCTATGTCGGGCTTGACGCCTGTGCCTTCCAGGCGTTGGCCGTCGATGGTGATGTTGGTGACACCGACCGTCATGATTAGGCCTCCGGGCAACGTCTCAGCATTGGCGGCAGTCACTGCGCCAGCGGTCGTGGTGCCGATCAGAGGTCCGAGTTTTTCATAGCGATAGTAGAACGCGAACATTTCAGCCGCGCTGCGCGTGCCGTGATCAATCAACATTGTGGAGCGCCCAGCGAATGAGCGCATTGGCTGCGATGGGCGTGATTTATCGCGACCGTGGTATTGTGCAGTGCCGCCACGTGGGTTGGCCACAAGGTCAATGACCGACCGTCCGGCATTGGCCTGCCCTCCGATTTTAACGCGATTGTCGATGATAAGTGCATCGAGGGCCGCTGTTGGATCATTTTGATTTCGCTGCCGTCTGGATTGCTGACGTGATCCGTCGATTTGTTCGAGAGCGTTTTTGAATGTATCGCCGTCGCGCATTTGCCAGAAATGCACATATCCGATGCGTTTGCCGTTGCGTTCGATCACGCGGGCGCTGTTAGATGTAGCGCGTTCAAAGGCGACTGTTGGTTGCATCATGACAACTGGCACGACGACTATTTGTATTGGGCCATCTTTCATACGTCGAATCTCAACTGCTACTGTGGTCCCAACTTTTGCGCGGAACGATGCGACAGGTTTGTAAATCGCGCTATCAATTGAGACGATCTCGTCGCCGATTTTTAATCCGGCTTTGTCAGCCGGCGAACCTTCGAGGACATGCGTGATGTGATCGCGACTGTCGAACTTGGCCGTGAATACGCCGATAGACGGCATCACCACGGGACCGCCCCAAACTTCCGGTACGGCAGTTGATTGGCCGAACACGTCGGCGAGGATGTAGAACTCTGGCTCGTCGGGCGTGAAGACCCGAGTGTGCGAAGTTTTGAGTTCAGCCAATAGTGCGTTGAGACGTGGGGCGGCGTCGGTCGCTGACTTGGCTTTGGCGACGTCAGGCCACGCCGTTTCAGCGCGTGTGCGCCAGTTGATCTCTTTCAACTTGTCGGTGTTGACGAAGCGGTTCTCGATGGTGTTGACGAAGGCATCGAACATGGGACGCAGCGGATGTGGTTCGGGTTTTTCGACTGCAACTGTTGGTGATGCCGGTCTTGCATCCTGGGCCGAGACGGCTAATCCGAGCAGTGTCGTGCTGGAGGCCAAGGCGATGACCATGGCCGCCAAATGCCAAATTTGGCGGCCATGGTCATCGCCTTGGCCTCCAGCACGACACTGCTCGGATTAGCCGTCTCGGCCCAGGATG